>JBARSG010000236.1:0-16989 GCA_049644625.1 Desulfobacterales bacterium
ATCGAATTGTACGGAGATACTGTGGAATCTCTAAGGTTCTTCTCAGCCGCAAACCAGAGGACAATAAAAAATATTCAGGAAGCAGTTATACTGCCGGCCCGAGAGGCTGTTTTAAAGACGGAATGTATTGATCAGATCATCGGACGGATACGGGAGCAGGCATCCCGGTTGGATCTTCCGGCAACAAAGGTCAGAAGCTTAATTGATCAGGTCAGGAATGAGGGTGTGTTCCCCGAGATTGAAGGGCTGATTCCACTCATTTATCCGGATCTTCACACGTTCTTTGATTATACGTCGAACGATGCGCTTTTTATTTTGACGGAACCGGCTGAATTGGAAAAGGCTGCGAATCAATCGCAAGAGCAGGCATCAAAATGTTTTGTTTCCGCGTGCAATGATTCCAGACTATGTGTTGAGCCGAATAGACTTTATCTAAAGTGGTCGGATGCCAAAAAAATCTTTAAGCATAAAAAGCTGCTGACGGTTAAACAGCTATCCGTTTCAAAAGGCTTTCTTTACAACGGGCAGCCCTCCCGAACATTTAATTTTATCGTTAAAGACAACATGGATATCAGCCTGGAGCTGAGGCGTTGTAGAGAAAAAGCTCTTTTTTCGCCGATTGCAAACTGGATCAATGATCAAAAACAATCCGGATGTGCAACACTTCTGGTTTGCAAAACCAGAGCCCAGGCCGACAGACTGAAATCACTTTTGCTCCCATACGGTATCCATCTAAAGTTTATTGAGTTTTTCTCTGATGTTAAATTAGGTGAAAACCAGGTATATGCCTGCATCGGCCAGGTTTCTTCAGGCTTTGTATGGCCTGCTGAATCTCTGGCGATCATTACGGATTATGAAATATTTGGGTCAAAACATCGTCGTAGAAGAAAACAGATGCAAAAGGTTCGAACTGAGCTTCTTGCATTCGAAGATTTAAAAAAAGGGGACCTTGTGGTTCACATTGAACACGGGATAGGGCAGTATAACGGCCTGGTGAACCTGAAACTGAACGGGTCGAGCAATGATTTTCTTTTGATTGTTTATAAAGATGATGACAAACTTTACGTGCCTGTGGATCGCATGAGCATGGTTCAAAAATACATAGGGGTGGATGGCATCGAGCCTGCTCTTGATAAAATGGGCGGCAAATCATGGGATCGGATCAAAGCCAGGGTGAAAAAATCGGCGGAGAGAATCGCCGGAGAACTCCTGAAACTTTACGCCGAGCGTAAGATTAAACATGGCCACGCTTTCAGGGAAGTAGATGCTGATTTTTTCGATTTTGAAGCCGGTTTCCCTTACGAGGAGACATCAGACCAGCTTGACGCTATTGAAGATGTTCTCAATGATATGAAATCATCCGTTCCCATGGACAGACTGGTATGTGGTGATGTGGGATATGGTAAGACAGAAGTTGCTCTGCGCTCATCGCTTATGGCCGTCAGTGACGGTAAACAGGTTGCCGTACTTGTGCCGACTACGGTGCTTGCAGAACAACATTTTTCAACGTTTTCCGACCGTTTTGAACGCTACCCGGTTAATGTTGCATGTTTGAACAGATTTCGGTCTATGCGCGAGCAGCGTAAGATTATCGGTGATCTTAAATCAGGAAAGATAGATATTGTCATTGGAACTCACCGGCTGCTTCAGAAAGATGTGGCGTTTAAAGACCTGGGATTTCTCGTGCTTGACGAAGAGCAGCGTTTCGGCGTCAAACATAAGGAGAAGCTGAAGAAAATAAGAAGCACAATGGATGTTCTTGCCTTAACCGCTACTCCAATCCCAAGAACACTCCACATGTCTTTGATGGGGATACGTGACATCAGTGTAATTTCAACTCCGCCTGAACATCGCAAATCTATTATCACATATATTTCTGAAATAGATGATGCTGTTATTTCAGAAGCCATACTCAATGAGTTAAACAGAAATGGCCAAATTTTTTTTGTTCATAACAACATTCACAGCATATGGGCCATGGCAAAACATTTGCAGGAACTGGTGCCCGGGGTCAGGCTTGATGTGGCCCACGGTCGTCTGGATGACGATATGCTGGAGCATGTAATGCTTAGTTTCATGAACAAAGAGATCGATTTATTGGTGTGCACCTCTATCATAGAGTCCGGTCTTGATATTTCTTCAGCCAACACAATATTAATCAATCGGGCGGATAGATTCGGACTGGCTCAAATTTACCAATTGCGGGGTCGAGTGGGGCGGTTTGATGAACAGGCTTACGCCTATCTTTTTATACCCAACGAAAGCACATTGAGTAAAGATGCCAGGAAGCGCCTGAAGGTGTTGATGGAGCACAGTGATCTTGGCTCCGGCTTTCAAATTGCAATGAGTGATTTGCAAATAAGAGGAGGAGGGACAATTCTGGGAGCTTCCCAGTCCGGTCATATTGCCGCAGTCGGTTATGATATGTTTCTCAAACTGATGGAGAACTCAATGGCAGAGTTGAAAGGGGAAAAGATTCGAGAACGTCTGGAACCGGAGATTAACATTGCTCTGCCTGCTTCAATACCTGAATCATATATACAAGATATCGACCACCGTCTTTCAGCATACCGTCGTCTGACCAAGATAACAGAAGTTGATGAAATTGCTGATTTTAAAATAGAGCTGGTGGATCGCTTCGGTGCTTTGCCGGTTGAGGCTTCAAATCTACTTTTAAAAATCATGCTCAGGGTATTGGCTATAAAGGCGGGCGTGAAACGGCTTGATCTGAGAGGATCGCAGCTTTCCCTTTGTTTTTCGGAAGCTCACCAAAAAAATCCTGCAGGAATACATGATATTATTGTTTCTGGAGGCAGGCGATTCGAGTTCACCAGAGACCATGTGCTAAAAGCCGAACTTTCAAAAACAAATAGAGCCGGTCTATTGACTCAGACTAAAAATATCTTGAAAGAAATCATGCAACATGTTAACGATCAAGAATTTATGTGATTTTGGCGTTAAACCACACCCTTTTTCTATGATAAAAAATTTTAACAGATTCATGGCTCTAATCGGTTTGTTATCGATCATTTACCCTTTGGCCGGGTGTGCTGATTCTGAACCTAAACACCGTGACGAATATTTTATTCGGGTCGGAGACAGTGTTATGACCGTTCTTGATTTCAACAGGGCTTTTGAGATTGCTAAAGCCTTTTACTCACATGGTGCCATGCAACAACCCGACGCTGTCAAAGAAGCTCAATTGCGGTTTGTTAAACAGATGACCGAGGAGATGATTCTGCTGGAAAGGGCCAAAGATATCGGAGTTAAGATTACCGATGCAGAAGTTAAACAGGCTGTTGAAGATATAAAACGGGATTATCCCGAAAATGTATTTGATCAGATATTACTTGAATATGCCGTGCCTTACCAGTCGTGGGAAAAGGGATTAGAGACCCGTTTGCTCATGGAGAAGGTTGTTGCCAAAGAGTTGGGTGATCAGATCGTAGTAACACCTGATGATATATCGAAGTATTATGAAGCGCATCACAAAAACGATGAGTTGACACCGGATATAAAAAAGGTGTCAAAAGATATAAATGAAACCATGATAAAAAATTTACGCAGAAAAAAGATTGAAGAAGCGTATAAGCCTTGGATAAAAGAACTTCAAAAAAAATATATCATTGAAATAAATAAAGCACAGTGGGAGAAAATCATCGGTTCGTAACCGAATTCAGCATCTCGGAAATTCTATCCCGCTATATAGCGGGATGAGCGAAGCCAACTAAATTGTGGATTATTATGTTGATGTACAAACGATTTGCCTATTTAGTTTATTGCATAATATATATTTCTTGTTTTTCTATGTTCGGATTTTCCTTTGCTGCTAAAGGGGAAAGCGCAGAAGTTGTTGACCGAATTGTAGCGGTAGTTAATGACGACATTATTACCCTTTTCGAACTGAACCGATCGTTTAAACCGTATGAAGAGAAAATCCGAAAACTTGGTTATTCAACTGACAAAGAGCATAAAATGCTCTTCAAGGTGCGGGAGGATATGCTCAACCGACTCATCGATCAAAAACTTCAAGATCAGGAGGTAGAACGCTTAAAAATTAAAATAGATGAACGAGAGATAGATCAAACCATTGAACGGATTAAAGAAACAAATTATTATACGGATGAAGATCTAAGACTTACATTGGCTAATGAAGGATTAACAATGGAGGTGTATCGTAAACGGATAAAGGAACAGATACTCAGGACAAAGCTGATCAACCTTAACGTAAGATCCAAGATTGTGATTACAAAAGAGGACATAACGTCTTATTACAAAAACCACCCAGATAAGTATGGAGGAAAGGAAAAATATCATCTTCACAACATAATTATAAAAGTTCCACTATTTGCCGATGAAAGGGAGAAGGATAAGATTAAAGCCAGAATGGATGAGATTTTAACAGAATTAAAAGCGGGGGAATCTTTTGAAAATATGGCCAAGACCTATTCAGAATCATCTCTGGGCGCTGGGGGCGGTGATTTGGGTTTGTTCCGGCTTGATGAGCTTTCTCCACAGTTGCAAAATACCATCAAAGAGATGAAAGCCGGTGAGTTTACCCCTGTGCTTGATACAGACCAGGGATTCCAGATTTTTTTTGTTAAAGAGATTGTTAAAACTTCAGGAAAGCCTCTGGAAGAGGTATCACCCGAGATTGAAAAAATACTCTTTAATGAAATTGTTGAAAAAAAATTTCAGTCATGGCTTGAAGAGTTGCGTAATCAGTCTGTTATAAAAATTATCAAATAGTTTCATATTATCAAATGCAAGGTGACCATACTAAAATACTGATCGACAGCATCAAGAGATTGCTGAGACGGAATGCTTTAACCCATCTTAGAAAGATTGTTGACAAGACACATGCAGCAGATTTGTCTCTGGTGTTCCGTTCTTTGTCGATTCCCAACCAGCATAAACTCTTTGAAATGATAGAGGAGACTGAGCAAAAGGGTGTACTCTTCAGTGAACTGGATGAAGATACCTTTCTTGCGCTTAATGAAGGCATTGAACTTGATGATGTGGTCGAGATTTTTGAACAAATGCCCACCGATGATGTGGCCGACCTGTTAGGACGACTGCCCGAGGAACGGTCTGGCACCATTATAGAAAGGATGAAAAAAGAGAGTTCCGAAGAGGTTGAAGGTCTGCTTTACTATGGAGATGATACTGCCGGCGGCATCATGGTTCCTGATTTTATTGCCTTGCGAGAAAATACAACTGCCGGGGAAGCCATCGCGTCGCTTCAGAAAGAACATCTGGATGTTGAGATGCCGTTTTATCTTTATGTGGTTGATTCAAATGGCAAGTTAATAGGCGTTAGTTCTTTGAGGCAATTGGTGGTGGTTTCTCCCGAGACGCCGCTTAAAGATTTCATGACAACAGGCGTTTTTACGGTTAAGACCGATATGGACCAGGAAGAAGTGGCAAAAATAGTTGCCCGTTATGATATTCTTGCGGTACCGGTAGTAGATGACACAAATCAGTTAGTGGGTATTGTCACGGTAGATGATATTATCGATATCATCAGAGAAGAGGCTACGGAAGATATTTTAAAAATGGCTGGTGTGGGCGGCGAAGAGTTTGTCGAAACACAGACTGTTTTTAGAAGCACAAGGATTCGTCTGCCTTGGCTTTTTGCAAGCTGTATCGGTGGAATCGTTGCATTTTTTATTATAGGCCACTTTGAAGGAAGTTTAAGAAAGCTTGCATATCTTGCGGCCTTTATTCCGGTCATCATGGGCATGGGCGGCAATATCGGCACCCAGACGTCCACCATTGTTGTGCGGGGTCTTGCAACAGGACGCCTTAACATTAGAGATACCTGGTCAGTCGTCTTCAAGGAGCTTGCCATCGGTTTTATACTGGGTGTGGTTTATGGGTTTTTGGTTGGTTTGGTGGCCCAGCTTCGATACAGTACGTTTCAAGTTGCCATATCCGTTGGACTCGCTGTGATCAGTTCCATGTCTGTTGCTGCCCTGGTAGGTTCTTTGGTGCCAATGGGATTTGCAAGGATAAATGTCGATCCTGCCGTGGCAACCGGTCCCTTTGTAACCACAGCCATAGATATTGTCAGCGTTTATTTCTATTTTGAAATCGCCACAACGCTTCTTGGTATATGAAAAGATGTCAAGCTTTTCAACGCCTGCCATCATGCTTCGACGGGTCGATTTTGGAGATTATGATTTAATTGTTACGTTTTTTACTTTAAACAAAGGTAAGATTTCAGTAATTGCAAAATCCGCCAAAAAAAGCATAAAACGATTTGCAGGCATACTGGAACTCTTTTCGGTATTGGACGTGGTATGCACTATCGGTCGAGGAAAAGGGCTGCCGGTTCTTCAGGAAGCGACATTAACGCATGCTTTTCCCAACATCAGATCCAAGATAATAAAAACAGCTTATGCCAGCTACTGGGCTGAATTGATCAATCAATGGATGGAAGAAGGTCAAAAACAGGCGCAGCTTTTCTACCTGTTTCGGCACGTTCTGGGAGAACTCGATCTAGACCATACATCCGAAGCGGCGCTTTCTATCCTGTTTCAGATAAGATTTATGACAATCGCCGGCCTGGATCCAAATTTAAAACAGTGCATCATCTGTCGGGCTGAGCTGGAGAAGATGAAAAAAACCAGGATAAAATTTGATCTTTCAAAGGGCGGGATTGTATGTGATGGGTGTGCTTCCGGAGCCTTGCAGAAGATATTTCTTTCAAAGGGAACCATTAAACATCTTTTGTGGATCCAAAAGGGGGATTTAACAAGGGCCGTTCGAATCAGATTTGCTCCCTTGGCTTTAATGGAAGGTCTGGCGTTTTTAGAGGCATTTGTGCCTTATCATTTAGGGAAAGAACCCCGTAGCTTGAAATTTTTACGGCAGATAAGGGAATGACCGGAACTTAGATGACAGGGGACAGAAGCCAGCGGACAGAGAATAGAGGGCAGAAATTGAAAGACAGAATAAAAATGCAGGACCTATCACGCAACACGCAACGTGCAACACACACCTTTAAAAATATCGTTGAATCGCATCAAATTGAGGCATCGGCCCCTTGCAGGATCGATATGGGCGGGACGCTGGATATCAGCACGTTTTATTATCCGCTCAGGCATCTTTCCCCGTGTACAGTTAACATGGCAATCGATTTGAGAACCCGGGTACGACTTCTTCCCTACGAAAAAGGTATGGTAAAAATTTCTTCAAAAGGTTTTATCAGTGCAGAATATCATCTCGATGAATCTCCTTTTGATCATCCGCTGGGGCTGATGTTTGCAATTTCGGCCTATTTCAGGGCCGAAGGTGTGCATATTGATATCAACTCTTCATCACCGCCACGCAGCGCTTTAGGGGGATCATCCGCAGCGGCAGTGGCGCTTGTGGGGGCCTTTTCATATATTTTTGAGCAAATGGGTGTAAAGCCGCTTTCCAGGCTTCAGATTGCCCTGCTTGCCCAGGCCTTAGAAGCAAGCGTAGCCGGTGTTCCGTGCGGACTCCAGGACCAGCTTGCAGCTGTATATGGCGGTGTTACTGCATGGACCTGGCAAGAAGGCGTCGGAAAGCCGTATTTTAGGAAAAAGGTCATTGTGAGGAAAAAATCTTTTAAAGATCTTAATCGTCACCTGCTGCTGGCATATTGCGGTGTGCCACACGAGTCAAAAGATATTAACAAAAAGTGGGTTCGTCAGTTTCTTTCAGGAAAAAATCGTGAACTTTGGGCTGAAATTGTTGCATGCACACAAAAGTTTGCTGAAGCGTTACATGCGCTAAATTTTAAAGATGCTTCGGTCTTAATGAACCGGGAAGTGGCCATCAGAAGAAAGATGACCCCCGAGGTTTTTGATGATGTTGGAGAAGAACTTGTAGATTCTGCGTTGAAAAACAACTGTGGTGCGCGATTCACGGGCGCCGGGGGGGGCGGCTGTATTTGGGCACTGGGTAAAATCGAAGATATTGACAATTTAAAGGGGATATGGGAAAAAGTTCTTTCAAGTAGAAAGGACGCCCGTCTGTTAGATGTAACGATAGATTCAGAAGGGTTATTGTGCAACATTCATAAATAACAACGAGTTAATGAGGGGAAAGAAATGAATTTTCAGGATGTTATTATGTCGTTAGAGAAGTTCTGGGCTCAAAAGGGGTGTGTTGTGGCCCAACCTTATGATATTGAAGTTGGCGCCGGAACATTTCATCCAGCCACTCTGCTGAGGGCACTTGGCCCTGAGCCATGGAATGTCGCTTATGTCCAGCCTTCCCGGCGGCCCACAGACGGTCGCTACGGTGAGAACCCGAATCGGTTGCAGCATTACTATCAGTATCAGGTAATACTGAAACCTTCTCCTTATGACGTGCAGCAGCAGTATTTGAATAGCCTTAAAGTGCTTGGGATCGATCCCCTTGAACATGACATAAGGTTTGTGGAAGACGACTGGGAATCTCCCACCCTTGGTGCGTCCGGTCTTGGATGGGAAGTTTGGCTGGACGGTATGGAAATTACCCAGTTTACCTATTTTCAGCTGTGCGGCAGTGTTGAATTGTTTCCCATATCTGTGGAGCTCACTTACGGATTGGAACGTATTGCCATGTATCTGCAAGGCGTTGACAACGTTTATGATCTGAAATGGAACGATGATGTTACCTATGGACATGTCCATCATCAGCAGGAAGTGGAACAGTCAACTTATAATTTTGAGAAAGCAAATGTGGGAATGCTGCTCGATTTATTTGATAAGTACGAGGCTGAAGCCGACTGCATGATTAAAGAAAAATTGATTCTTCCTTCTTATGAATACTGTCTGAAATGTTCACACACATTTAACCTTTTGGACGCTCGCGGCGCCATGAGCGTTATGGAGAGAACCAGTTATATCGGACGCATAAGAAACCTTGCCAGAGCCTGTGCAGAAGGATATCTGGAGCAAAGAAAGGAGATGGGATATCCCCTGCTGAAAAAGGAGAAATGATATTAAAGGCGGTTTCGTTTATAAGATGATGTTTAATGGTTGATACAAGATTAATGGTGCATGACTTATGAATACTCTAATTTAATTTTTGCACTAGATTAAATGAAAACAGAGGTGGATATGGAAACTTTATTGCTTGAGATAGGGACGGAAGAGATACCGGCAGGTTACATTGAACCTGCGCTAAATGTAATATCCTCAATGCTGCTGCAAAAAATGACCGATGCCCGTATTGACCACGGTAGTGCCAGGATTTTTGCGACTCCGAGACGGCTTGCAGTGGAAGTAAAAAAAGTTGCAGCCAAACAAAAACCCCTTATTTCGGAAGTCGTGGGGCCTCCTGAAAAGGTCGCATTTAATGAAAAGGGCCAACCCACTGTGGCGGCGAAAAAATTCGCTGAAAAGGTCGGGGTTTTGGTAAATGCTTTAATCGTAAAGGATACGAATAAGGGCCGTTATTTGTGTGCAAATGTAACGGAACGCGGGCTTCCAACCCGGACGTTACTAAAAAACATCCTGCCGGAAGTGATTCTTTCCACACCGTTTCCCAAGACCATGAAATGGGCGGAGCTTGATATTCAATTTGCCAGGCCCATACATTCGATCCTAGCCCTTTTGGGTGAGAAAGTAATTCCTTTTACCTTAGGAGATATAAAAAGCGGAAGATATACTTGTGGACATTATTTTATGAATAATACAAAAGTAAAGATTTCCAGCCCCAAGGACTATATTAAGACCCTGCGTTCCGCGAAGGTGCTGGTCGATTTTCAAGGGCGTAAAAAAAGTCTTGAGAAAGAGATCGAAAAAGCCGCAAAAAAAGTTGGCGGCAAGGTCTTGCCTGATGATGAACTGGTGGAGATTGTAAAGAACCTGGTTGAATATCCTGTGGCTACGGTCGGCAAATTTGATAAAGAGTTTCTGGAAGTCCCTAGTGAAATACTGATTACCGCTATGCGAGAACACCAGAAGTATTTTGCCGTGATAGACAAAAAGGGAAATCTCATGCCCTGCTTTGTAGCGGTAAACAATACCCGTACCAAAGATATGAACCTGGTGGCAACTGGGCATGAATGGGTGCTGAGAGCCCGTCTTGCGGATGCTCAATTCTTTTATAAAAGTGATCTGGAGTATTCCTCCAAAGACAGGGTCGAAAAACTGAAAGGCGTTCTTTTCCAGGCCAAACTCGGGTCCATGCATGAAAAGATTGTGCGTCTTCAAAAAATTGGGGGAGTTCTGGCAGATAACGTTGAAAAGGGTTCGGATTTGAAAAAGCATGTTATCCGGGCCGCCTGGTTGTGCAAGGCCGATCTTGTTAGCCATGTTGTGGTTGAATTTCCCAAACTGCAGGGGATTATGGGCAGGGTTTACGCCTCTGTTACAAAAGAACCCGTTGCAGTGGCTACAGCAATTGAAGAACATTACCGGCCGATTTATTCAGGGGGCGAACTTCCTGAAACTAGGGCGGGCGCGATTCTTGCGATTGCCGACAAGATCGATAACATCTGCGGATTTTTTTCCGTAGGACTTATTCCCACCGGCGCTTCCGATCCATATGCGCTTCGGCGGCAGGGCATCGGTTTAATCCAAATCATGCTCAATAAAAACTTTTCATTTTCTTTGAAGGGGATGATCGAGAAGAGTCTAAAACTATACGGTGTAAAGGGTGTCAGGAAGATTCGGGAAATCGCCGATCCGGTAAACACATTTATACAAAACCGTATGACACATTTACTGGCGGAAGAAGGATTTTCAAAAGACGTCATCCAGGCCGTTGTGAGTGTATCGGTGGACAATGTTCCGGATGTCTGGAACAGGGCCAGGGCACTTCAAAATCTGAAGACCGCACCCGATTTTGAACCCCTGGCTGTTGCTTTCAAGCGTGTCGTCAATATCATCAAAAAGGTGAAGGGCTTTAAAGCAAAACCGATCAAGGAAAGCCTGTTTGAACATGATTCCGAATCCGCCCTTTATTCGGCATATCAAGCGGTCAAAGACAACGTCTCGGTCAACCTGGAGAAGGGAGATCCGGGACAGGCACTGCACGAGATCGCTTCTCTTCGCGGTCCGGTGGATGCTTTTTTTGATGGTGTTTTAGTCATGGCAAAGGAGACAAAAATACGCAGCAACAGACTTAGCTTGCTAAAGCACATAGCAGATCTGTTTGAAACCATAGCAGATTTTTCGAAAATATCGACTTAGGGCTCACTCAAAAATATATTCGACCAGAAACCAAATCCGCCTTTTCAATATGTTAAAATGGAAAGATTTGAATTTTTCTGAAGCTCGTTTGAAATCGATTTGTTTCAAAGGACTAAACAGTTATAAAATAATAATGTTATCTATGGTTATCGGCAAAAATCTGTATTCAATTTAACTTGACTTTACCCGAAAACAGGTTATTATCAAAAAATTAATAAGCTCTCGTCTTTATTGGCGGGCAGGGTTCATTCTGAAGGAAATATCCATTTGTCAAAAGTGGCAGCCTGCAGTTTGGAACCATTAGAATTTTTCAAAAGGAGGGTGTCACCATGGCTAGTGGAGTTGTAAAATGGTTTAGCAGCCAAAAAGGCTACGGTTTCATTGAACAAGAAGATGGACCGGATGTATTCGTTCATCATTCAGGAATCAATGGCGGCGGCTTTAAGTCTCTTAATGAGGGCGACCGGGTTAGTTTTGACATTGAGCAAGGGGAAAAAGGTCCTGCCGCGGTAAATGTCATGGTAGTTTAACTTATTGTTTTAATAGGAAAAAAGGCACTCCATCGAATTATAATGGCGTGCCTTTTCTTTGCGAATCCCAAGACTATAATTTTATATGTTCAAGCAAAACCTTCCTTTTAAGTGTAGCCTCGGCTGTCTTTTCAAACTGTTCGGTGACATCTGACACAAAGAGTCTGAACACTCCTTTTTTGCCCAATAAATTGTCAACTTCCGGATGCGTATCCAAGAAATCCTTTACATTTTCTGCAAGAGCAATGGAAGAGTCGATGACGGTTACCCTTTTACCGATTTTTCTTTGAATTTTATCTAGTAAAAGAGGATAATGGGTGCAACCCAGAATAAGCGTGTCTATCTGCCTTATTTTTAAAGGATGAAGATATTTTTTAATTATCATCACAGTTTCGGGTTTTTTCAGCCATCCCTCTTCTACCAAAGGAACCAGAAGCGGACAGGCGACTGAATAGACCTTTGCCTTAGGTTTCATTGCCCTGATTTTTTTTTCGTAAATGCCGCTTTTTACCGTTGCCCGCGTTCCGATAATCCCGACGATTAGATTTCTGGAACTTTTAACTGCTTTTGCTGATGCCGGAGATATAACTTCGAATATAGGAACATCAAAGTGTTCAGCCACGCTATCAGAAGCTACGCTGGAAGCGGTATTGCAGGCCATTACAATAATTTTTGCACCCTGCTTTAAAAGGAACTCGGTATTTTCAAGAGCATACCCGACCACGGTCTCGGGGCTCTTGCTTCCGTATGGCGTACGAGCAGTATCGCCAAAATAGATAATGTCATAGTCGGGGAGTTGCTTCATCAGTGACCGGACAACGGTAAGCCCACCTATTCCTGAATCGAATATTCCAATCATTATTATCCTTTCCATGACTATCAAAGCAAGTCGCTGCTTTTAGGGGTGATAAGTTGACTTTTTTTTGATACGCTTATATTTATTTACTTTCCATGGCAAACGATAAATGACAACCGACCAAAATCAAGGTGCATAAATGAATTCACAAAATCAAACTTCGGCCATGAACCAGAAGATTTTTAAACTGGGACTTCCGGTGGAGACGGTTTCAGTATATCTGATGTGCTGCAGCCTTGCAGACACTGACACGACGATCTCGACCAAGAAACTTTCTGAAATGTGGAACAGTACCCGAGCGTCATTACTTGAAGGTTTGAAAGATCTTGAAACAAGGAATATTCTCCGCAGGATAATTTCGGACCGGGCGGGGAATAATGTTTACAAACTATCAGATGTAAAGAACTGGAAACTTTTATAGATTCTTTGTAAGTTCTTTGCGGATACATTCCTTGATAACGCTGTCAGGGAAATCCGTTCGAATGCCCGGACACAGTGCAGCCATGATGTGCCAGTTGTTTATATCAACCAGTACGCTTTTTATAAAAGGCCACTCTCTGCACATGCGGGGTTTGACCGGATGAATCGTGCATCGTCCGTCCCAGAATACGCAATAAGCATTCCTGCCCTGTGCCAGAACCGGTTTTCCCCCAGACACCTGGCAGTATTTATCAACAAAATGCTCAGGATTGATATTAAGATAATCCACGATAGCCTTTATTTCTTTCTCGGTTACAAATGTACCCCCATACCCCTTGCAACACTCACCACATTGCCGGCATTTGAAAATATCTGACGGTGTTACATCCTTATACAGCATGCCGGGTTTCCATGGCCTTTTTCAGGGTTACCTGGTCCACATATTTTAAATCGCCGCCAATCGGAACGCCGGATGCGATTCGCGTCACTTTGATCGAGTAATTCTCTATACGTTCTGCAATATAGGCTGCAGTGGCTTCGCCTTCTACATTTGTACTTGTGGCAAGAACAACCTCTTTGATTTCCCCTTGGGATATCCTTGAGATAAGTTCTTTGATCCTGATGTTATCGGGCCCGATACCGTCCATGGGAGACAGAACGCCTTCAAGGATATGATACAGTCCCGTAAAAGAACCCGATTTTTCAATTGCCACCATATCGGCAGGTTGCTCCACCACACATAAAATTGAGGAAGTTCTTGTTCGGTTACTACAGATATTGCAAATATCGGTGTCGCTTAGCCCAAAACAGATAGAACATAATCTCATTTTATCTTTTACCTCAACAATACTGCTTGAAAGTTGTTCCGCCTCCCTGCGCGGCGCGCGGAGTATATGCATAGCAAGCCTTTCGGCAGTCTTTTCTCCTATACCCGGAAGCCTGGAAAGGCTTTTAATCAATTTAAGAATAGATGATGGATAGTGATTCATAGTGGCTACATCAATCCAGGTATATTAAGACCGCCAGTGAGTTTGCTCATTTCTTCTGTGGCCATTTCCTGTGATTTTATTAAAGCGTCATTTATGGCTGCAAGTATAAGATCCTGAAGCATTTCCACATCGTCAGGATCAACAACTTCTTTTTCTATCTGAATAGATAATACCTGTTGCCGACCATTGGCTACAACTTTTACCATACCTCCACCGGAAGTTGTCTCAACCGTTTTATCCGCCATTTCTTCCTGTAGCTTTAACATCTTAGATTGAAGCTGCTGGGCCTGTTTCATCATCTTTCCCATGCCTTTCATTTAAACACCTCCTATAAAATCTTAACGTCAACGATATTGCCGTTGAAAATATCAATAGTATCTGTAACAAGAGGGTGGCGCAACGCCTCATGTTTTAAACGTTCTGCGTGATCTTTTTTGTCCTGATTTTCAAGATTTTGTATTTTTTTGGCAGCGATAATTACTTCCATGTCTTTGCCGAAAAAGTCGCTGCATACTTTTTTTATAATTGCGCTGTTTTTATTACGCCGAACCATGTTTATATTAAAATCGTTTCCGTTCACCTCGATTTCCAGACGGTGACCGGCCAAGCTTTTTATAGTAGAATATTTCAGATTTGCCGCCAGGGAAGGGTACTTTTCCGAGAAAGTTGATAAAAGTTTTTCCCAGATACTGCCAATATTTTCATTCAAATCAAGAGGCGCTGAAGTAAAAGGTTCTATGGATTCTGCAGTACCCGATGCTTCACCGGATGTTTTTATCGAACCTTCCTCGTTATCCTTGAACATGGGCCTGTTTTCAGTATCACGAAAATCTGTCCGGGTTTCATAAATGTCTTTTCTCAGATTATCAAGCTTTTCAATGAGAACATCAATAGGCAAGGCGGGTTTCATCTGAAACATCTTGATAAAAACCATTTCAATGGCCAGTCTTGGCTGCGTTGAATTTAATATGGAAACTTCTTCTTTAAAGAGCAGATCTAAAATTTGATTCAAAAAGGTTCTGGTAACTTCCTTCACCTGGTCAAGCATCAGGTCTATTTCATGTGATGGGATATCCACCAGCCTGTCGCTTTTTTCCACCATCTTGACGACTAACAAATTCCTGAAATGCTCGATCAGATCGGCATACAGCTTTTTCATATCATGGCCGGAGCTGTATATTTCATCCAAAATATCAAGAAGATCCGGGATTTCTCCACGTAAAATAGCTGCTGAGAGATTAAAAATAATTTCTCTGTCGATAACACCCAGTATGTCCAGAACATGTTCATGTGTAATCGCCCCTTTGGTGCAAGACATCACCTGATCAAGAAGGCTCAAGCCGTCTCTCATGCTTCCGCCGGCTTCACGAGCAATTAACTCCAAGCTGTCAACGGCAATTTCAACACCTTCTTTGGCACACAGCGTTTCCATATGCTTGGAAATCGACTCAACATCTATCCGTCTGAAATCATGTCGCTGGCATCTGGAAAGGATCGTTATGGGAATCTTGCGAGGTTCCGTAGTGGCAAAAACAAACATTACATGGGGCGGGGGTTCTTCCAGAGTCTTTAAAAGCGCGTTAAAAGCGGCTATGCTGAGCATGTGAACTTCATCAATAATATATATTTTGTAAAGGCTGTGAGCAGGCATGTACTTGACGTTTTCGCGCAGTTCCCTGATCTGATCAACACTGTTGTTTGAGGCGCCGTCAATTTCAAACACATCCACGGCACTTCCTACAGTAATCTCTTTGCATGATCTGCATTCATTGCATGGAACCTTTACAGGGCCGTCCTTACAGTTCATAGCCTTTGCCAATATGCGGGCAACCGTTGTTTTTCCGGTGCCTCTCGGCCCTGAAAACAGGATTGCGTGGGCCACGCGACCAGCCGAAATAGCATTGGTTAACGTCCGTGTCACATGGTCCTGTTTTATAACTTGGTCAAAGGTTTGGGGACGATATTTACGTGCAAGTACAAGATAGGACATAAAGAAAGCTTCCTAATCTGAACACCTGATATTTTTTTGGCGGAGAGAGAGGGATTCGAACCCTCGGTGCCGCTTTTGACAGCACACACGATTTCCAGTCGTGCTCCTTCGGCCAGCTCGGACATCTCTCCGAAAATCTTGAGGTAAGCGTTATTTTTTTTAAGATGCCATCTTATGGCGGAGAGGGTGGGATTCGAACCCACGATCCCGTTTTTAACAGGATACCGCTTTTCGAGAGCGGGGCCTTAAGCCGCTCGGCCACCTCTCCAATATCCTCAATCGCTAGCATACAGATTAGCTCAATATAATTTTTTAATAGGTCATGTCAATAATCTTGTTTTATTTGAAGCCGATTCGCCCTACACATTTTACGAATCATTTAATTTTATCACTTGAATAAGATTATTCTTTATAGTATCAGATCTCCGCATTTAAAAAACTAACGCTTTAGCTTCTTGAAAATATTACCGTTCATTTGAATTCGATTTATTTTAAAGAACGAAGCTGTTACTAAAAATAATAAAAAGGAATTTATAAACATGGCAGAAATAATCCCTTTCAGGGGAATCCTCTATAATCCTATCAAAATAGACAATATGGCAAATGTTGTAGCCCCCCCTTTTGATATTATTTCAGAGCGGGAACAGCTTGAATATCATGAAAGCCATCCCCATAACATTATCCGGCTGACACTTGGCAAGACACACGAAGACGACACAAGCACAAACAACCGATATACAAGATCAGCAGACTGTTTTAATAAGTGGCTTTCAGAGCATATCATGGAACTTGACAAAACACCGGCGTTTTATCTGACCGCCATGGAATTCCCCTTTGAAAACAGGGAAGTTACCCGTTACGGTCTGATTGCTCTGGTGGGCCTTGAACCTTTTAAAAAGGGTGTTGTTCTCCCCCATGAGAGGACCTTTTCTAACATAAGATCGGAAAGGCTTGAGCTGATGAAAGCATGCAAGGCCAACCTCAGTGCGATATTTTCTTTGTATTCCGATAATAAAAACCAAATCCTCAGCACCTTAAAGGATGCAAT
>JBARSG010000237.1:0-8777 GCA_049644625.1 Desulfobacterales bacterium
CACTTGGATTCATCAATTGTTCCCCCCAAATATAATAAGTAAATTAGATGTTCGACATAACTCTTCCCAATGGAAATGTCACCGAAGCCTTTTCACAAGTGCCTAAAGTTTAAAGTGATCTAAAGTGCCTAAAGTTGAGGTAGCGCTAGCGCGCTGTCATTAAAATAAAATTGCCCGAGAAATTTCTTCACTTTAGCTCACTTGTAACTTTTTCTGTTTTAATATCAAGGGCAGCATATCATCAAAAAATGTTGTCTGCGTTTTGAACTCCTTAGTAATTGACTGATTATGTTGTTTTTAAGCCCGGCAAAAGGCCCGGAACCTTTTTATATATGCGCTCCACCACATCTGAGTCCAAATGAGGTGCCGGTTCGGTTTCCAGTATAGCCATATACTCAAGTGCATTTTCGATAACCTTGTCTTCCATATCCTTGGTTTCAAATTGATATGGGTTGGAGACATCCCCGCTGTGCATGGCCTTGCGAGCATGACGGACAAAAAGTCGATGGCTTGAGGCCATGACCTTTTTTACCATATTAAGAGTGTTATCAATCTCTGTTGGATTGATCTTGGGCTCTCTAAGACAATGCTTGATTTTTCCAATCTGTTCATTGTCGAGAACAGCCTGAAGCGGACAAAAACAATTGGTCCGATCCAAAAGCCCGAACGCATAATGTATATAGTGTGCTCCGCTCATTGCCATATAAAGATGGGTAAAGAGTTTCTCAAACATGGCCTGCATTCCCGGCACATGGGCATCGCCCACACCGGCGGTTGAATAGCACGGTATCTTATAGTAGCGGGCTAATTGAACGCAGTCGATATTATACTGATTGAATTCCGGGCAGCCGTAAAGGTCATGAAGATCATCCAGACGTGCTCTGACCGGAACGCTGCCATATAGGACCGGCGCCCCTTCTTTGATCAGTTGCGTCAGCGTAATGCCAGCCAGAATTTCGGCATTAATCTGTGCAACCATGCCTGCTTCCTGGATGGGCGCCGATGATCCTCCCTGAGGTGAAGAAGAAATAACCAACGGAAGCCCTGCTTCAACAATAGCAAATACCTTTTCTGCCGTGTCATCCACGATTTGAAGCGGGCTTTTAAATACGCAGGCAATAAAGGAAATAATCGGATTGTCTCTTAAGGCCTTTTTACCTCCTGCAATGATCTCCGCCATGGTTACAACATCTTCGAAACGCGCCAGGCTGGTCAAACCGGCCTGGACATGTTTGGTGATGTTATTGAGGCTGGCAAAAAATTTGTTCACATCATGGTTATCTGATGTGATCTCGGGATCCTGTATGTTTAATGGCCGGATGAAAAAATCGAGATGCTCCAATCTTTCGCAGAGCTTTGCAGCACGACTTAACAAGGCAGTGCTGCCACGACGTTCCGTGTATCGGGGCACTTTTACTTTGACAGAGCTGTTTTTTTCACTGACAAAAACCTCCATTTCCGCATCGAGCCAGATATTTGCTTCAGATCCTGATCCAAAATAAGCCCTTGGAATTTCAGCATCGATAAACAGGCGATTTTCCGGTTTTCTTGCACCTAAAACAAGCCGGGAAGGTGCCTTTGCAACGGTTTCTTTGATGAGTCCGTCCTGAAAACTTACCCGCCACCATTTCGCGTTCGAATCGCTTTCTTCCCGGACTTGGGCGCCATGGTCTTTGAAAAGCTTAGCCGCCCGCTCGTTATAACACCAGATACCCGGATCGGACAGTATGTTTAATGACGCTTGATCAAGCCATTTTACCTGATCCCGATTCAACCGTTCATAAGGTTTGACCAATACACCTTGTCTAAATGATTCAATCACTATATCCTCCTATAGATTCTTTACTTTCGGAAAGCACGCATGTACCGGCGGCAATGTCGATCTTTACCGGCCAATACTTCTCCTGTTTTTACCGCTGCCATCAGGGTTTGATCCAGGGGATCGATAATGGCGGCATCGAGCCCCGCAGATATACACATGTGCAGGTAGGCAACATTAAGCCTGCCCCGTTCGGGTAAGCCGTAGGATACGTTTGAAAGTCCTGTCACGGTTCTGGCACCGGGAAATTTTTCTTTAATGGCGGTTAACGTTTTTAGCGTCACCATTCCCGAATTTATATCCGTACTGATCGGCATGACCAAAGGATCGATATAAAGATTTTGAATAGAAACCCCATATTTTTCACAGGCGCCGAGGATTGTATCGCAACACCGGAGCCTTCCTTCCACCGTTTTTGGGATACCGCTTTCATCCATTGCCAGTGCAATTAGAAAAGAATCATGTTCGGCGGCAAGGGGCACTACCACCTCCAGGTTAGACTTCTCAGCTTTGACAGAATTGATCATGGCAGGTTTGTTATTCAGAATTTTAAGCCCGGTTTCCATCACCTTTGGATCTGCACTGTCAATGCAAATCGGTGTGTTAACTTGTTCTTGAATACTCTCAACCGCCCATTGGATAGATTCAATTTCATCTTCAAGAGATCCCACACCGGTACCCACATTTACATCAATAAAGTTAGCACCGGATTCTGCCTGTTTTTTTGCCAGATCAATAAGGTTTTTTGTCTCCCGATTCAGTATGATGGATTTTACAGAAGAAAGGGTTGCGTTAATTTTTTCCCCGACGATGATCATATATGAATACCTCATTTATAGTGTACCGGCTTGCAGCCCGGGAATTTCTTTTCGGATGATATCTCGCATATCAGATGAAAGCACCGGATTTTCAGGTCGTTCTAAAATTTCCCTTGCTTTCTCTGAAGCACGAACCCGGAGGGATTTTGCTCCCTCTTCCTCCCAAATTTCCCTGTCATTCCTGTCGCTGAGTTGGGGCTGGTACTGCTCGGTGCGCATGAATTTTCGAGTGTGCCGGTTTGAAACAAAATGCCCTCCCGGCCCGGCTTTTTTTAAAACTTCGAATGCCAGGGATTCTTCATCAACCGTGATTCCTTCGACAGCACGCATTACCATACCGATAATTTCGTTATCTATTACAAGCTTATCATATGAAGCCGTCATACAAAATTCGAGGAACCCGGCGGCATCATGAATAAAGTTACCGCCGGCCAGAGCCACCATCAAACTGGTCAATGCCGATTCATAACCGGACTGTGAATCGTTGATTTTGGCATCAGACATACCGGCGGTGGAATATAAGGGGAGGTTATAGAAATTTGCCATCTGAGCCGAAGCCGCATTCATCAGACCCATTTCAATGGCGCCGGACAGGTATTTCATGTCGCGAAGATCAGTAATCGAAGATATGCATCCGTATAACACCGGAGTGCCCGGATTAACCAATTGGGTGAGCATAACCCCGATAAGGGTGTCCACGTTTTGCACGACCAGATTGCCGGCCAGTGTAATGGGCGCAGTCGCACCGCAAAGGGGCTCTACCGGTACAACCACGGGTATACCTTGCCTTGCAACCTCTATGGCTAACTGACCATAGCTTTCATCAAGCATAAACGGGCTGATATTACAGGTTACCATGGAGATAAACGGGCGCTTTCTGAGTTTTTCCGGAGAACCTGCGATAAGTTCCGCCATCTTAATCACATTTCTAACCCCTTCCAGGGTATAAACCCCGCCCATTACATGCTTGCGGGTATTGTTAAGGGCAGCACCGAACCGGTTCACATCCACCCTTTCAACCGGCAGATCATTGGGATACACATTGAGCATATAAAAATGTACATTGTCCAGAGCATCCACCAGCCGCGCCATGTTCTTGATGTCTTTTAGTTTGGAACGTCGTGCGGTTCTTTCCCCGGGATCTTGAACATTAAGGGCGGTACCTCCTGTTCCCATATAAACCTTATTACCACCGATTTCGCAGTCCAGTTCGCCGCTGTCTTCTCTGCCACAAAGATGAACAACAGAAGGGGCCGTTTTGATCAGTTCCATAACCAGCGTTGGGTTGAATTTGGCTATTTTGGTTGAATCATTGATGCTGGCTCCTGCTTTTTTAAAAAGCTCCAGCGCCTCCGGGAAATTCACCTGTACGCCCACTTCTGAAAAGATCTTAAGGCTTGTTTGATGTATTTTTTCGACATCCTTGTCGCTTAACGGCTTATAATGGCCTCCGTTTAGTCCCCTTCGGATCCTCATATTTTTTTCCTTTCTCTCTTCGGAGCCCTCCTTGCCGGACAATCCGTCTTGTTGCAGTCCCAGCAAGGATTGTAAGTCTTATCGCCGTTTTGATGATCAGACTGTATTCCAAATACACCCGAAATAGACTTGCGGGGAGTCATAAGGCATGAATCGTTCAGTTCAACATCAACATCCTGTGAGTCTAATAATTTAAAAAGTTTTTTCTGTTCAGTAATAGGCCAGTCACAATACCCCGGACTGAAACATAGGGTCACCTGTTTGCCCTGGTTTTTATATTCATCCTTCATACGCCGATGAAACGTTGCCACCATATTATCGGCAGCCACAGATGCCATGGCGTCTAGGATGTACGCTTCTGCCATGTGCTTTTTGTCCATAAGCCGCTTGATTTCGCCTTCGACACCATCACCTAACGTTGCGATATAACATATAATATCGTCACAGTCTTTTAACATTTTTGAAAGTTTCGGACTTTTAAATTTCGGTCCTTTTTCAAGATGAACGGTCCCCTTTTCCACCGAATCGATCCCCGTGTTCTGGTGATACAAAGAAGGTTCGACAAGTTTTTCAAATATTGTTTCCAGTTTTTCTATTTTTAAGCGGGTCAAACGGGAAATGTTGCCGAATTCGTCACCCCCCAAGAGCCTGGCCAACTCATCTTTTTCTATGATCGGTATGATTTCCATCTTAAGATCGCCTCGTATCAGCAAGGTTTTATTTCTGTTAAGATATGTTATACAAAAATAAAATTATTATAGATATTTTTAGTTCAAATGATTACAATAAAATTTTATTTTGTAAAGGCTTTTTTTGAAAATATCCGGACAGGGGCTGTTTGCTGAGGTTCTCAGCGATCGAGAAAAAGATAAAATCCGTAGTACTACTTGACCTCCAGATCCTGGATGTCAAGCATGCCGGTCAGCATGTTTAGGGAACGCACGATCTGTTCTTTTTTGGCGTTTTCAGTTTGTTTCAAACCATCAATGATTTTTTGCTGTATGGGAGGCGGGGCATTTTTGGCCAACTTCTTTCCGGCTTCGGTGAGTTGGATGTTAATCACGCGGCGATCCGGAGAGTTTCGCATCCGTTCCGCAAGACCTTTCTTTTCCAAGCGGTCGACAACTCCGGTGACGGTGCTGGATTTGACCATCATATGATTGGCGATTTTGGATGGCGGTAAAGGGCCATACTCGTAAAGTGTTAAAATGCAGTTAAGCTGTGCCGCGCTTACCCGATATTTTTTGTTTAATTCTTTGGTATAGAGCTCGCTCGCCTGAATGAGCCTGCGGATCGAAAAGATGATCTGCTGGGTATGGTCAGACGGAAAGATTTTGTTTATAGTATTTAGATTGCCGCTGCTGTCAGTTGACATATTATTTTGTTCCTGTTAAAAACTTTTTACCTGAAACAATTTATTACTTCAGACAAATCAATAAAGCAATATAAATTATGTTCTCTATACTTTTTTCTAATATTTATACCCGGACGGCCTTTCTATCAAACCATCAAAGAAACCATGATCAAACTAACGCGTGTTTTTAAAACATTTGACGGCGGCCGTTCCTATGCGGTCAAAGATCTTTCTTTAAGCGTGGGCATGGGTGAAACTCTGGTCCTTTTGGGGTCATCAGGTTGCGGTAAAACCACTACCCTTAAAATGATCAATCGCCTGATCGAACCTACCAAAGGAATCATTGAAGTCGGTGGGAAGGATGTCATGGATCACAACCCCGTAGATTTGCGTCGTCAAATCGGTTATGTTTTTCAGGGAATCGGTCTGTTCCCCCATATGACCATTGAACAGAATGTTGAAATTGTTCCGCGGCTCCTCGGATGGTCAATCCGTTCCAGGCGAGAACGCATGCAGGAACTATTAGACCTTGTCGAACTCCCGGCCGAGCGTTTTGCCGAGAGATTTCCCGATGAACTCTCCGGTGGCCAGCAGCAAAGGGTTGGCGTTGCCCGCGCCCTTGCGGCAAATCCTGCTTATTTACTCATGGATGAGCCGTTCGGTGCTCTTGATGCCCTCACCCGTGAAGCACTCCAGCAACAATTATTAACCTTGAAAAACCAGCTTAAAAAGACGATCGTCTTTGTAACCCATGACCTTCATGAAGCACTCCTCATGGGTGACCGCATTGCAATTCTGCATGAGGGCAATCTGGAACAGATCGGAACGAAAAAGGATATATTGGACATGCCGGCAACCAAATTCGTACAAGATTTATTTACGATAAAACGGCCGGGCACCTTGACATAAAGGGACACTTCATATGAGCTTAGATGCTATGGTTGCGTATGTCGTCGAACGATTGCCGGAACTCTGGCTTCGAACCGGGGAACATCTCATGCTGACAGGATGCTCTACTCTGGGAGCCATGTTCATTGGGATCCCTGTTGGTATTCTACTTTTTCGAGCCACCTATCTGCGAGGGCTACTGATGGGTGTCATTGGTGTTCTTCAGACAATTCCAAGCCTGGCCATGCTGGTCTTTTTGCTGGCACTGCTCAAAAAAATCGGTGTGATCCCTGCCCTTATTGCCCTTACCCTCTACGCTTTGCTGCCGATTGCCAGAAACACTCTCACAGGACTTGAGGAAGTCTCCGCTGAGGTAATGGAAGCTGCCGAAGGAATCGGTATGCAAGAATACCAGCAACTCATGATGGTCAGAATACCTTTGGCCGCGCCGGTGATTGTGGCCGGCATCCGAACTGCGGCAGTGGTGGGGGTAGGTATCGCCACCCTTTCGGCGTTCATCGGAGCCGGCGGACTGGGCCAGTTCATTAATCGTGGCCTGGCTTTAGCCAATACAAAGCTCATTCTTCTCGGTGCAATTCCTGCTGCACTGCTCGCCTTGGTTGTAGACTTTTCCATCGGGGCTTTTGAGTGGGGGATTCGACCGGAAAGAAAAAGGGATAAAAAAGGATCGGTTCAGTCGTTGATGCGACGACTGGCCTTTATGTTACCCGTTGCTTTAGTTCTGATCAGTATCATTACCTACTTCACAAAACCCGGATGGAATTCCAAATCAGCAACACAATTGAAAACAGGTCACAGAATTATCAGGATTGCAACCAAAAACTTTACCGAACAGCTCATTCTAGGGGAGATGATGGCTCAACTGATTGAGACAAAGACCGATTTAATTGTGGAACGTCGTTTTAATCTTGGCGGTACAATGATCTGTCATGGCGCCCTTGTCAATGGAGAGATCGACCTTTATGCCGAGTACACAGGGACCGGATTGACTGCGATTCTAAAACATCCGGTGATTTCCGACCCCGAGGAGGCGTTGAACCATGTAACCAAAGCATACCATGAACGTTTTGATGCTCAATGGCTTAAGCCTTTCGGATTTAACAATACATACGCTATTACGGTCCGTGAAGCGGATGCAAAGAAGAACGAATGGAACCGGATCTCTGATCTTGGAAATACTGCTATAGAGCTACGGGCGGGCTTCACGGCAGAATTTGCGGAGAGGCCGGATGGTTATCCGGGACTCCGCCAGATCTATGGTTTACGATTCGGTGAGGTCCGGGATTTTGATCCTGCACTCATGTACGAAGCCATGGCGAAAGGGGAAGTGGATGTGATATGCGCCTTTGCCACTGACGGTCGTATTGCAGCATATAACTTAAAACCGCTCAAAGATGACCGGAATTTTTTCCCTCCATACCATGCTGCCCCTGTCATCAGAGAAGAAATCATGAAAACCCACCCGAAACTTGGTGATGTTCTATCACTTTTTGGAGGACTCATTGACAATGCTACGATGCAACGTTTGAACTTTGAGGTGGATGGGAAAAAAAGAAGAACAGCTGAGGTGGTAGAAGAATTTTTAAAAGAAAAGGGAATTCTTTAAAACTTTATATTTAAGCTTGGGGTCGAAAATCTTGAAAATTTAATACCGTTCTGGATTTCAGTATATGATACGTATTCATCAGTTCAACAATCTGAAGACTTCAGTTATATATACGAAACACTTTTGATGGTTTCGTAAAAAGTCTGTTGAAAAAATTTTGACCGCAATATATTGTGCTTAATTATTATTTAATACCCAATATATTGTGGCTAAAATTCCGAGTTTTGACGTTTTACGAGATCATCAATATTGCACTATTCTAAAATTTCAAGGACCATGTGTTTTTTTTCCTTGGCAGAGGCAGCGCTTAATATCGTCCGTATGGCTCGAACATTCCGGCCCTTTTTCCCGATAACCTTTCCAATATCCGCTTTGGCAACTCTAAGCTTTAATACCGGGACCTGGTCTCCCTCTATTTCTGAAATCTCTACCTCTTCCGGTTTGTCAACCATTGCCTGCACAATGTGCTTTATCAGGTCTTTCATCGCTCCGTCTCTTTCGTTGGCTGTTAAGAATCATAAAATTATGAATGAAATGTCTTTTCAGAGAGTTAAACGGCAGTTCCATTTTTGAAGTTACCTTAAACAAATCGGTATTGAAAGTGCCGGTTTATAGTACTTTAACCTTGACGGCTTGGGGGCCTCTAGGGGTCTCTTTTATTTCAAAAGATACTCGATCTAACTTATGAAGCCCGAAATGGCCATGGTCTTCAATACTATTACTGTGCATAAAAACATCCCCATGGTTTTCGGTTTGGATAAAACCATAGCCTTTTTTCTCACTATACCACTTCAC
>JBARSG010000238.1:0-8577 GCA_049644625.1 Desulfobacterales bacterium
AATGATTTCAGGTTTTTCGGTCAACTTAAAATAAACGGCTCCTTTCCCCCGGCTCTCTTTATACATGCGTTCCAGTCCATTGGAAGCCACCTTTAACTCACCGGCATAAATGTAAACATCACACCCGTCTATTTCCTGGAGGGCAAGAGCGCTTCTTAGGACCCTTTCCAAAACCAGGGGATTTCCCTCCTGGCCAAGGCCGACAAGGAAAGCTACGGTCTTGTTTGAAAGTTTTTCTTTATCCGCTTCAGAAGCCAGTAATTCGTCCATTCGGCTTTGCGTCAGCACATTGTCTGCCAGGGAAAGTCCATATTTTTCGTTCAAAGCCCCGGTGGCAAAGTCGGTGGCAACCACAATGGCCCCGACATTATGTTTAATGACTTCTTCCCCTTTTGATAGTCTGGCGGTGAAGTCTCCCGTAACCCCTGCCGCACTGACAAGGCTGGCTTGAGTTAATATTTCAACATTACTATCCGTCTTTATCTTATCCTCGAGATCTTGCAGTCCCTTATACTCTTCTTCTAAACCGATTAAAGATTCCGGTCCTTTCTGACTTCCCAATTCAGCGTCTTTTTCAACCAGGATAACTTTATACCCTGAACCGGCAATTTCAGAAGCAGCCTTTATACCCGTTAATCCTCCACCTAAAACCAGCACATCGGTGGCGATATTTATTTCTTCCATATCTGTATGTTTCATATCTGTCATTAGCTCACCCCCAAATGTTTAATAACCTCACTGGCTGCCTGGCCTGCATGGGCCATAGAGGCCGCTATGTCCTTGGGGCCTGCAACTGTTCCAGCAAGAAAAACGCCGTCCTTTAAGGTTGACGTACTGTTTAACTTGTCAATGCCGGCAAAAAACCCATCTTCATTGAGGCCAACATCAAAAATGTCTGACAGGTTGCTATTGTCGGGACCGGGCATTATTCCAACAGACAAGACAATCAGATCAAACTCCTCATTAATACAAAGGCCATCCTCTTCGTTCATGTAGCGCATCGAAAGCGAGTCATTTTCCATGGGGAAGACATCCACCGGAATATTTCTGACAAAACGAAACTCCGTCTTGCATTTTTCATAAAATCCGGCATAGTCTTTGCCAACATTCTGGATATCCATATAAAACACGGTTATTTCCGCATCCGCATTTTTATGTTTGATTCTTTCGGCCATCCTCAAAGCATACGGGCAACAAACCTGTGAGCACCACAGATTTCCGAGACGTTCATCCCTGCTTCCCACACATTGAATAAAGGCGATCTTTTGGGCAGTCTTGCCGTCAGACGGTCTTACAACAGTGGCATTTTCTCTGATAATACGTTCCAGGTCCATACCGGTGACAACATTTGGAAATTTTTTATAGCCGTAGGTTCCCTTTTGTTCAGCATCAAAGGGCCGAAAGCCACTTGCGAGAATAACAGCATCAACATCGAGCTTGCCGGAAAAACCTATTTTGTCCAGTTCAACCGCATCCTCGGGACAGGCGTCTGGATTTTTTTTACAGATTTCCTTATCAACAATCACGTGAAGGGGAGAATTATTTTTGGAATATCCTCTGATAACCCCTTCTGTCGCGGAATCCGGTTTATAAGAACTCTTTTTTAAATCAACCGATAACCTTCCGCTATTATTAATTTTTTCCACCTCTGTTGCAAGATGGACCTTGATGTTAGGTTCATTAACCACGTTTTTAAGCATTGCTTCCACCGTGCAGGCCCCACACTGCCGGCATTCATCCGTGGCCTTACAGCAGTACTGGATTGCATATCCGCCTAGAAATGGAGTCTTTTCAATTAGTTCCACATCGATATTAAATCGTGAAAGCTCCCAGGCGGCTGTGAGGCCGGCAATCCCCCCTCCTACGACCATAACTTTTTTGTTTTTTGTGCTCAATTGGAAACTCCTTTGATTATTGATTATTGCCTATTCCTTCCAATCGAAAAATTCAGTTTCTTAGACTTTAGGTCTTGGCAACACCTTTGCCCGTTCGGCGATCTCCGGCACTTTGTGTTCCCATTCAATAGCCATCATATGCACACCGTGTACGCCCTTCGTTTCCTTGAATTCCTCGATCTGTTCGCAGGCGATTTTGATGCCCTCATCAGCCACTTTCTTCTTTTCAACCCCCTTCAGACGATCGATAAGCTCTTCCGGGACTTCTATTCCAGGCACTTTCTTTTGCATATACCTGGCCATACCGACATTCTTCATAGGCGTCACGCCGGCTAAAATATAGGCCTTTTCGGTTAAACCCATGTCATTGGCTTGTTTTACCCATTTCCGAAACCTGTCCATGTTATAGATACACTGGGTCTGGATAAAGTCGACTCCGGCATTAATTTTTTTACCCAGACGGTGTACGCGCCATTCATATGGTTCAGCAAATGGGTTGGCAGCCGCACCGATAAAGATTTTAGGAGGGCCCTCTATGTCCGCACCGGACTGAAACTTGCCTTCATCACGCATTGTCTTAACCATGTTGATGAGCTGTATGGAATCTATATCAAAGACTCCCATGGCATCGGGGTGGTCGCCAAACATGCAATGGTCGCCGGAAAGACATAGCATGTTTCTCACGCCATGGGTATAGACTCCCAAAATGTCGGCTTGCATGGCCAGACGGTTTCGATCCCGGCAGACCATCTGAAAATTCGGCTCCAGCCCTTCCTGAATTAATATCAAACATGCAGCCCAGCTCGACATACGGACAACAGCGGTCTGGTTATCCGTAATATTTACCATATCGACGTTCCCCTTCAGGTGTTGGGCCTTTTCCTTAACTTCTTCGGCGCTGGTGCCCCGGGGAGGACCCAACTCACCTGTAAATGCAAAATGGCCGGCCTCTAAAACTTTTTCCAAGTTACTTCCTGATTTCATTGGTTTCCCCTCTACTTATTTCAGAATTTATTCTTCAGTTATGGGTTGAATCGCAAATATTAACGATATACAATCTTCTCACCATTTAATCATTCAACGACTCAAATATTACCCGGCTTCTTCCTGTTTCTCGTAACCCGGCTGCACCAATGTCCGCGGTTTCTGGTTTTGCCACGCGGTTATCGGCTGAAACTGCATGATTAAATCCAAACGGCCTTGTGCGGCCAGGCGCTCGTATATCATGAACCAGGCGCATGGCTGATCCTTGTTAATTTCGCACTTGCCGTTGTCGGTTCCACCGCAGGGCCCGTTATATAAACCCTTGGCACACATGGTCACCGGGCATATGCCGCCTGTCCAACCCAGTACACAGCTACCGCAGGACCGGCATTTTTCCTCGTACCATCCTACATCTCTGTTTGCCCCGATAAAGGTCGTATCTACGGCAGGCAGTACCGGTTTGTTCGGATATCTTTCCGCCAAAAACTGGATCCCCGCGCCACAGGCCATAGACAGCAACGCCTCATACTCATCAACCACGTTTTCAAGTTCATCCAGAAATTCCATGTCACATTGTCGCTCCAAAGTGGTAGCCCCAAGATCAATAGGATTCCCGTCAATTTTTCGTGCCATGCTCAGCTCGGCATTGAGAATCCCCACCTCTTTTTCGCCACCGACAAGGCAGACAGCGACACACGTACCACAGCCCACTGTAAGAACCTTTTTGTAGTCCTTTAACATGGTCTTGATTTCTTCAAAGGGCTTTCTCTTAGCTACAATCATGTGTCCTCCCTTCTGTTTTTGTTTATTGTGATTTAGAAAAGTTTAATGTTTACATTCGTGGAATCATTTTTTTCAATCCATAAGATCCGGATAAATTTTATAGGATTTAAGCGAGTAAATTTAAAAATGATACATGCCAAATAAGTAAGCTGTTGTCAAGGAAATGAGTCGATTTTTGAGAATAATCTCATAATTCATTTTTGATGGATTCGTAAAAAGTCAACTTCATCAAGGAGTTGTGTTAGTATTTTCTGTTTTGTTTGAAAAATATACTGACATGCCAGCCGGTTAGACCGTCAAACCGGAACTTTTAAAGAACTTAAGGGCTTAGCACCAATTGAAAGGCTGAAATAAGATTAGAACCCTTGTAATAAATTTTCCGAGTTAAAAGAGTTTAAAAGATTTGCTTGGCATAAATAAAATGTCATGTTACTAAAACACAATGAAAGAACAAAACACCATCACCTCAAAGAAAGCCCTTGTGGCCGACTGGCCGGCCCTGACACGAACCTTCATAAAGCCGGAGGACGATGCTGCCAGGTCCACATTGATCAAATACATGGAGCAGATACTTTTCGGGCTTCACGATTTTTTAAAAAAACATGTGGGATTCACGGAAGAGGTCAGTTTAAAGGATCTTGCCGGTAGGTTTACAGACACGGTTATCAGTAAAACTCCTGAAAAAAAACTGACGGACGTTATAACCGACCTGATTGAAGATATCGCTCCCCATGCCGTTAATGTAGCCTCCCCGTATTTTGTGGGCCACATGACCTCTGCCATCCCCTTTTTCATGGTCCATCTTAAAACCATTGTCACCGCACTGAATCAAAACGTGGTTAAAATCGAAACTTCCAAAGTGGTCTCGGTTGTGGAAAAACAGGTGCTTGCCAAAATTCACCGATTGATTTACCGAAAAAGCGATGCTTTTTACAATGAACACATCCAGAGCCCGACTACGTCGCTCGGCTGCTTTACAGAAAATGGCACATTATCCAACTTGACGGCGCTCTGGGTTGCCAGAAACGTTTTGTTTGCACCCAAAAACGGCTTTGACGGTGTAGAAAAAGAGGGTCTTCAGGCCGCATACAAGGCATACGGAATCCAAAGGAGCGTGGTCCTTGTTTCCAGACGCGGCCACTATTCTCTGAACAAGGCCGGCGGGATCTTAGGAATTGGCAACCACAACATTGTGGCTGTGGATGTGGATGAAAACAGCCGGATCCATATAGACAGTCTGAATAGAACCATTAAAGAGATAAAAAACAGCAATGAGAAAACAGCAATCCTTGCTGTCGTCGGTATCGCCGGGACCACGGAAACCGGTACCGTGGACCCGCTTTTGAAACTGGGTGAGATTTGTGCGGAAAACTCAATTCATTTCCATGTTGATGCCGCCTGGGGAGGCCCGACCCTGATGTCGGAAAAGTACAGCCATCTTCTTAAAGGAATAGAACTCGCCGATTCCGTGACAATAGACGGACATAAGCAGTTTTATATGCCCATGAGCTGCGGCATGGTCTATTTTAAAGACCCTGAGATCATGGATCAAGTCATATATCACGCACATTATGTAAACCGGCCCGGTTCCGTTGATCTGGGCATAAAATCCCCCTCAGGATCCAGGGAAGCAAACTCCCTGATACTCGACAGCGCTCTTAAAATAATGGGGAGCCGGGGTTACGCCCTTCTCATTGACCATGGCATAGAAACCGCCCGCGAGTTTGCCGGTGAAATTAAAAAGAGACCTGATTTTCAGCTGGTTACTCCACCTGAACTCAACATTTTAACCTACAGATTATTCCCTGCCGGCTTGCAAAAGCAAATCTTGGGCGCTGATGTCGAACAAGAAATTCGTATGAATGATAAACTGAATGAAATAAACCGGACGGTTCAAAGACTTCAAAGGGAGGCCGGCAGCAGTTTTGTTTCCAGAACAACTTTAAAAATGGAGAATCATCCGGGACAAGATATAGTGGTTTTACGGGTTGTAATCATGAATCCCATGACAAACATCAAAATTTTACGGGAAATTCTCGATGAACAGGAAAATATTTATAAAAACACTTTTACCTAACCCGGACAAACCGGCAAAAAAGGGCGTTTTTCAAAGGTCTCTGGTAAACGGCACGCATTTCCCGTGCCCCGGATAAATAAACCTTAAACCGGTCAGACGCTTGATTTTGTCAATGGAGTCTTTTTGATCCTTTTTGTTTGCCACAAAAGTGTTGCTGATCAGCTTTCCGTTTATGACCACCAGAAAATCTCCGGAAACAAGGATTCCGCTTTCCCGATCAAAAAAGGATACCGAGTCGGGCCTGTGCCCCGGAGTCGGTATGGTTTTAAAACCCGGCAGTACCGGTTGCTCGTTTGCAAAGTATTCCAGCCGATCCAAAGGAAAACCTTTTTTAAATGGTGTCCCGTACAATCCACCCATAAATAAATCGCCGGGCCCCGGGAAATAGCCGGACGCTTTCATGCACGGTATGATTATGTTCTTATAATCAGCATAAGACGGAAACGGAATGCGCTGATCTCCCATAACAAACGGCCTTGCCTTTTCGTGAAACCAGATTTCGCATTCTTTAAATATTGCTTTGAGATACGTCCATCCGGAAACATGATCCACATGAAAATGCGTACAGACGACCCGTTTTAAGGGAGGCATGCGGCGCAAAGCCTCAACCAGTGCTTTTTTGTCAGACCACATACCGCAGTCAACAAGAAATGTGGATTTTTGACGATTATTTTCAATGAGATAAATATTACTGGCTTTGCCCATAAACTGGCGGATCGTTCGGTTGTCGGAAAGATTTTGTGCTGGCGTAATCATCTTTTTACGAATTCACCAAATATCATAATCCATCACCACCGGATACCTCATAATCAGCTCAATGGACCTTGCGGATGTTTTAGCCGCTTCAGGAAAAACTCGCGTAAGGGTTCTGACATGTCTTAAGTTATCCGCGGTCCGGAGGATCAGCATGGCAAGATCTCCTTCTTCCATTTTGGCCACGGATAGGACCTTTTCCCAAGACTGGCCGTCGGCCCAGGCATAAAGTGTGGCCGCCGGCCGTAAAAACAGGGGTCTGACTTCAAACCCTCGATCTGTCATCTGTTTAGCAAACGGTTCCAGGCCTGTTTTTACTTTACGAAACGTTGTCAACAGCGTTTTTGGCTTGAACATCTTTTCAATACTGTCATTCGATTCCCGCTCATTTACAAATAATGCTATGATTGCGGCAAGAAGTGCGGGATCAGATTCAGGAAAGATTCCGAGTCTGAACCCCTGGGCGATCATGATCGGCTGATCCACCCTCAGCTGTGATGCCCATTTTCCGTCAGCCGTCAGCATGCCCTGTTCCGTTACATAGCCGGTATCTTTCAGAAAGTTAAGATGGTGTAAAAAATCTCGCCACAATTGCTTGTGCTCATCTCTGAGAGATTTACGGGCTCCCCTTTTTTTTCTCGCCGTAACGATCATGTAGGTTGCAAAAGACTTTTTAAGAAGATCTTCTATCTGGTCGGGAGTATGGGACAAAAGCAGGTTAAGGGCCATGGAAAAGTTTATTTTGATCTGGCTGGACACATCAGAAGGAGGCGATGTCATTAGTTTTGCAATTCGCCGTATATCCATAAATTTTCCCGGAACGGTTACTGCAAATCCGATATGATCCATTCCCCTTCGTCCTGCCCGTCCGGTCATCTGATGAAATTCGGTGGGGCTGAGCGGCAGGAAATCTCTGCCGTTAAACCTGTCTGAATTAAGAAGAACGATGGTTCTGGCAGGAAAATTTACACCTGCCGCAACGGTGGATGTTGCAAAAACAGCATCAAGAAGCCCTTCTGTCATCAAGGTCTCCAGCACCAGCTTCCATGCCGGCAACTGCCCGCTGTGATGGGAGCCCACGCCCAGGTGTTCAAGGTGCCACAATTGGCGGTGTCCGGCAATATGAGGGCTTTGTGATACAAGTTCTTGGATTCTTTGGATGCGCCTTGCCTTTCGATTTTCATCCAATGTCGGGATGTCCGCACACAGATCAAGTGCATGGTCACAATCTGCCCGGGATTTAAGAAAAAATATAGCCGGCAGCAGACGGTATTTATTTAAAACACTCATAATCTCCCCGAAAGGGGGGAGTTTATGAGGGGGGGCAAGAACAGGAGGACGTTTGCTGTTAACATAATCAGAGACTTTTTTATGAAGCCTGCTTTTTTTAGGACTTCCATGGTCAGTAAGGAGGAAAAGCGTCCCTGAAGGATGGAAAAACATAGGATAAAGCGGCACCGGCCTTTTTGTTTCTTCGACCACGATACATTTTTTTGAGCGAATTGACGAAAGCCATTTTGCGATAATATTTGCATTTCCTATTGTGGCCGAAAGCAAAAGAAGGGGTATCCGTGCGGGGAGATATATCATTATCTCTTCCCAGACCACCCCCCTATCTTCATCTCCGAGAAAATGTGCTTCGTCAAGGATAACTAAATCGGTTAAAAGAGTTACCCCTTTATGCATTGCATCGTAAAGCTGATTTCGCAGAATCTCGGTGGTCCCGACAATAACCGGTGCATCGGGATTCTCTTTTCTGTCACCGGTTAAAATCCCGACATTTTCCGCCCCGAAGATTTCTGAAAACTCACCGTACTTTGTATTGCTCAAAGCCTTCAACGGCGAAGCATACCAAGATCTCCCCCCCATTCTAAGAATCCGGGCCATGGCCTGCTGTGCGATCCAGGTTTTGCCGGCGCCGGTCGGGACGGTGACAAGACAGTCTGTATCTCTGATTGCCGACAGTGCTTTCAGCTGGAACGGATCGGGTTTAAACGGTTTTTTATTCGGTACTCCGATGGAGGTAAAAATTTTTTTAAGGCCAGCATCGGCCCCGGGTCTGATTTTAAGAACCCGGGATCTGTA
>JBARSG010000239.1:0-1807 GCA_049644625.1 Desulfobacterales bacterium
GCAGTTGCCAGCATCACCAAGCCATTCGACCGGGACAAGCTGCTGAAAATAGTAAAAGATACCATCGGCTAAACCAGAACCTGGGCCAGTAAATATACCCTTTTCTCATGGGCAGCTAAAAAAAACAACCGGGGACTATTGCCGGTTTTCAAGTAAATAGTGCCTTGACGAAAAATCATAGTTTTTGTTCGGGCACTAAATAATTGCCGAAAATTACTCACCATATTGAATATGTCTCAAATCGTAAAAAATAATAACATACTACTGGTGGATAAGGATAAGGAGCTATGCAATGCTCTGGAAAAATATCTGAACAGATACGGCTATAATATAACTAAAACAGAAACCGGCCAGATTGCTCTTTCTGTTATATCAAATAATAGACCGTCTATAGTTATTTCCGGAACTCAATTACAGGATGTGGATGGTATAGATTTCCTTGGTAAAGTAAAAGATAATTTCCCCGAAATACAAGTCATAATGATCATTGATGAAGGAGACATCGATGCGGGTGTTAACTGTCTCCGATCCGGCGCTTCTGATTATATCAGCAAACCGATAAATAGCGGAGCCCTGGAGGTTGTTTTACAAAGGGCATACGAACGGAGAAAAATATGGTTTGAATTTAAAAACTTTGAAAGTTCGCTTGAATTGGCCAACAAGAACAAAGCGTTATTTCAGCAGTTATTTGATGAGGTGCCGTGCTATATCTCCATTCAGGATAGAAATTTCAGGCTTACCGGTGCAAACAAGCAGTTTAAGAAAGATTTTGGTGATCATATAGGATCATACTGTTACGAAATTTACAAACACAGAACTGAACCATGCCGTGGTTGTCCTGTCCAAGCCACATTCGAAGATGAAAATCCGCATCAAACCGAGGAAGTCGTTACGTCACAACATGGAGAACAGTACAATGTTCTGACCTGGACGGCACCTTTACGAGATGATTCCGGTAAAATCACCCAGGTCATGGAGATGGCGACCAACATAACTCAAATACGGAAACTTCAGAGCCGCCTGACCACCTTAGGCCTCTTGCTCGGCTCAATGTCCCATGGGATAAGGGGGGTGTTGACCGCTCTTGATGGTGGTATTTACCGTCTTGAAACAGGCCTCAAAAAAGAGAATCAAAAACAGATCCATGATGCTCTGGAAGTTGTTAAAAATATGATCCACCGAATTAGGAGTATGGTTATTGATATACTTTATTATACAAAAGAAAGGGGCTTGAATTGGACACAGGTTAATGTTATGGATTTTTCGAACCAAGTGGCTGCACTTATAAAACCCAAAGCCGACAGGCACAATATAGAGTTCGTTTATGAATTTGATCATTCTAAGTCGCTTTTTGAAATAGATCCAGGAACTGTCAGTTCAGCACTGGTGAACATTCTTGAAAATTCAATAGATGCATGCCTGGATGATAAATCCAAAGATAAATCACATAAAATTATTTTTCGTGTCTATGAGAATGAAGATCATACTATTTTCGAAGCACGTGACAACGGTATCGGCATGGATAGGGAGACGCGAGAAAATCTGTTCACCCTTTTCTTCTCATCAAAAGGCCACAGGGGAACAGGACTTGGTCTTTTTGTGGCCAATCAAATAGTGGAACAACATGGTGGATCAATAGAAATTGATTCAGAACCTAAACAGGGATCTTTTTTTAGAATAAAACTACCCAAAGTACTTCCGGAAGAGATAAAGAACGATATAAACAAACAAGAAACCCCCGGAATTGAATAACAGAAGTGTTAATGGAATATGTATTGTCCTGTAGGATTTACTATCCGGGCTAAAG
>JBARSG010000240.1:0-2043 GCA_049644625.1 Desulfobacterales bacterium
GCCATACAAAACGGAGCATGGAAATTATAAAAAAACTGTTTGAATCGTGAAGAATACAAATATGGCTCATACATCAAAAGTAATTGCCCTTGAAGCACGCCTTAAAGGCTGTAAAAATGTTATAACACTTGGAGTTCTGCCTAATTTTTCTGATTATAACGACGAAGAAACTGAGCTAATACGAAATGCGGAAAAAATCTATTACCCCACAACGTTCTACGCCGATCTGTTTGATGCAATGGGTAAAAAAACTTTCCCAAGCTACCATACTTATAAATGTGTTCAGGACAAGATAAAACAAACAGCTTTGTTTAATCTTCTTAAAATACCACATCCCAGAACAAGGGTTTTTTATGGTAAGCGCCAGAAAAAGACCATTACTGATCATTTCCAATTTCCATTGATAGGTAAAATTCCTCGCGGATCAGCAATGGGCAGGGGTGTTTATCTTATTAAAAACAAAGATGATCTCGATGCCTATCTGCAAGTGACCGGTGCAGCATATATTCAGGAATATCTGCCCACAGACCGTGATATGCGGGTAGTTGTTATAGGCAAAAAGATTGTTCATTCCTACTGGCGTATTGCTTCTGAGGGAGAATTCAGAAGCAACGTTGCTCTTGGGGGCAATATCAGTTTGGATTCGGTTCCATCAGAAGCACTTGATCTTGCACTTCATGCAGCAAAAAAATGTAAGTGGGACGACGTTGGTATTGATATCTGTATGTATAAAAACAGCTTTTTTATTCTTGAAGCAAATATGAAATATGGTAAGGAAGGTTTTAGAAAAGCCGGAATAGATTATAAAAAGCTAATGGAGACTATGATCGATAATGAAGAAATTTAAAGATCCAGCTCTTGATATGATAAAGCTGGCTTTAGACCAGCGGGAAGCGGAGAACCTGTCTCCAGTCGCAACTTTAAACAAAAATGCTATGCGTCGCATGGATGAAAAGAATATTGAAACAGGATACCGCCAGGCATTTTCCGTTGATGTGGATCGAATTTTACATTCAAGTGCCTATGCAAGATATATAGACAAGACTCAGGTTTTTTATCTTATAAAAAACGATCACATTACTCACAGAGTGCTGCATGTTCAGCTTGTATCGAAAATTGCAAGGACTATTGGTCGTTTTTTGGGATTAAACGAGGATTTGATAGAGGCGATTTCTTTGGGGCATGATATAGGCCATACACCTTTTGGTCATGACGGTGAAAGGATTCTTTCTGATATTTGTAAAAATCATGGCATCGGATATTTCAGGCATAACGTTCAGAGTATTCAGTTTCTTGACAAGGTAGAAAGGAATGGGGTCGGATGGAATTTGTCTCTTCAAACCCTGGATGGAATTCTGTGCCATGATGGAGAAATTCATGATAGAAAGCTCAAGCCGGAAAGGGAAAAATCATTTGAAGTACTTGAAAAAGAGGTAGCTGCCCAAAAAGAAGATCCTGATATTTCACTTATACCAATGACTCTGGAAGGTTGCGTTGTTAGAATGACAGATACAATCAGTTACATAGGAAGAGATATTGAGGATGCCATCCGCCTGGATATGATAAAAAGAGCTGATCTTCCAAAAGAAAGCGTTAAATATCTCGGAGATTCAAACGGAACGATTGTATTTAACCTTGTGACTAATATGATCGAAAACAGCTTTCAAAATATTTACGTTACATTTAGCTCTGAAATATCAGATGCATTAAAAATGCTGAAAGAATTCAATTTCAAGCATATTTATATGAATCCAAAAATAAAAAAGGATTCAGGAACCATAAAAAAACTTTTTAAGATGCTGTTTGAAACATATCTTGAAGATATTGAAACCGAAAATCGGTCGTCGGTGATATTTACCGGATTTTTGGAGAATATGTCAGAAGATTACCTAAATAATTATCAAAAAGAGGAAATCGTAAGGGATTTTATTGCCGGAATGACGGATCAGTATTTTTTAAGACAGTGTCCGGAAGATATGCGGCCTGAAATCAGGTTTCACTAACCTGAATATTTCATGAAAAATATTTGGAATTAAAAACACC
>JBARSG010000241.1:0-1987 GCA_049644625.1 Desulfobacterales bacterium
ATCTATTCCAAAGCAGATAAAACTTAAGGAAACCTCAACACAAATACTCAGACCCGTGGCTTTCCGTCACCCGATTCCTCGGGGTTTGGCTTTATCTCGATTTTGATTTACATTTTCCGTCTATGCTAACCAAGCAAATGAAGTAGTGAAAGTCAATAAAAAAAAAGAAAATTAATAGGTTATGGAATCTATTTCATATTTGTAGTAATTTTATACATACTTTCTGTATTGGGTTTTTTGCCATTTTGATGAGACTTATACCTTATTATGCTCAATTAAATTAAAAGAAGATAAATTATGTATCACATGAAAGCAGAGCGAGATATTCTGAAAAAGAAGAGTAAGACGGATACACTACTTGTTAAAATGTTTAGGTACCGCAAAGTCCAAACTTCGTGCCAGCAATTGGATTAACAAATAGTGCAGGTTTTTAATCGAAATCCAACTTGGAATATCTTGCCAAAAGGCCAACCTGAAACCATTCCTTGCTGATTACATATATCATAAAAACGAAAAGGGCAAACCCCGTAAAAAGGATTTGCCCTATGAAAAACGATATCACACGAATTTTATGGCCTCAAAAACCTGTCTTTAATAGCAGGCATCCGTAACGACTGCCTTCACCCGCGCTGCCACCGAGCCTGCCGCCAAGCTTTCCGGCGTCGGGCGGAAGGCTTGGTTAGCCGCCATAGCCTCTCAACCAAATTGAAACCATCCGATAAGTTACAAACATGACGGCCACTGTTGTGCCAAAAAAAACTACACCTATGAACCAATACCAACCGCGATTAATGTTACGCTTTAGTTTGCTAAAAAACTTCAAGGACTTTTTCGCTTTTTCAGGAACTGAACGAAAAGTCACTATAAAGGAGTAAGTGCTAATAGCCCAGAGTAGGGCGACAATACTCGGGATAAGAAATCGATCACTTTCATGAGACTTAGAAATGAAAATGATCCCGACCATTGATGCCAAGCTAATTAATACAACAGCAATAGATGGCAGGCGAAGGATTTGAATGGCTTGAGCAATTCCCTGAAGTTTATCGATCATTCTTATTAAGGCTAACGCGTGAGTTGATCGGCGCGTTTAGGTGATTATGTGATATCCATTTCGTATCTCGGCACTGGCATTTGCTGTGATCTATTGAGATTACCCCATGAAAATCGGGATTGCCAAAACTTGTGCTTTCTTGCCAATCTCAAAACCATTCACAACAACAATTCATATACAGATATCATATTTATTGGTATCAAGCCAGCTTGTTGGTCGGATCGCCCTCTTCAACCATTAATCTTAGAATCTCTCTTTCATGGTCAAGTGGAAGCCGACCCGTTAAATAGGCGTAACATACCCGATCATTGTCGTTGGTAAAAATTGCTTCGGCTTCTGACCGACCGGAGTCCTCTATCTTAGTGATTGTGATAGTGCAAGTGATTGTATCGCCGAAATAGACTGGCTTAATGAATTTAAAGTTCATTCCCGTAGCAAGCCAACCAACCTGGCCACCAAACTCGCAAATCATTGATCCGACGATTAGGCCATGACAAATCAGACCTTTGAATCCTTTGCCCTCTGACCATCGGAGATCATAGTGTACGGGATTGTAGTCTCGAGCAAGATCGCCGAAAAGTTCGGTTTCCTCTTGACTGAATGTACGTTTATAGGTGAATGAATCACCCTGTTTTAGGCCGTCGATGGCCCGTTGACGCATAGCGTTAGGCATAATTTCCTCTTTTATAGGAATTTTTCAACTACCAACATTTAAACTACAAACTATTCGCAATTGTGTTTTCTTGCCATACACACATCCTGAAGCCAACTCTTGTTCATTACATATACCATAAAAATGAAAAGGGCAAACCCTGTAAAATGGATTTGCCCCCATTGAAAAAAGCAGGGCCATTTTGGCTCTGCCTTTATAGCTTACCTACGAACAAATAATTATTTCACAGCTTCCTTCAAAGCCTTTCCTGCAACAAACTTTGG
>JBARSG010000242.1:0-3377 GCA_049644625.1 Desulfobacterales bacterium
TGGCAAGTTATGTTGTCAGTTTAATTATGTTGTGAGAATTTACTTCATTTCCTATAGTTCTTATTATCTTATTCCTAATAAAAATTAAAAAATCCATCTAATTCTTCTAATTCCCTTTAAATTTGTTTCCTTTCTTGATATTCTATTTATGACCCACAGAAAGTAATCTTTATAGAAGAACAAGCATTACCCTGCTGTGGCCTTAAAACCCTGATTGCAAGGGCCTCAGAGCGAAAGGAGAAGCAATTATCATGATGTCTGAACGCCTGAGGAAAAGAAAAAAAGCTACTCTGCTAGTGTGGCCGTTAAGGAAGCTTTTTATTCCCTGAAGTCCGACCGCAGAGGTGCCCAGGCAAACTATGATTATGTTGCAAGATGATTTTGAGTTATGTTGTGAGTCTTTGTAACCTACTGTTATTAAATCAAATATCGACTTCCAAAGCCTTGGTAAATATCTCCATATATTTCAATTGGATAGGTGGACTCGCAACATAAGGCAAGGAATCTGAGCCTGACACTGATCTAAAGCGTCCCAATATCTTATATCTGAATCCGTTTGTGAAATAATGCGAAATATTCTTCTTAATCCTCAGATGTCATCGACTTGATTTGACTACGCACCATGGCAAGCGATGTTTATCCCAACAGTTTGTTTTTACATGTTTATATACGAGAAAGTTAATTTTTTTTAAAAAAATAGATAATTAGCTTGCTTTCGGTACAAAAAAGAGTTAGTGTTCAAAAGCTCATTTAGCCCTGCCCGGAATTGGCGTGGCAGTTTCTTTCTGAAGGAACAATTCATATTTTACTGTGACATCCTCCAGCATGAGACGTTGAAAATCTTAAAGAAAGGAGGATGTTATCATGACCAATGGAACTGTCAAGTGGTTTAACGACCGAAAAGGGTTCGGATTCATTGAGCAGGAAGACGGATCGGATGTGTTTGTTCATCATTCAGCAATCAATGCGGCCGGTTTTAAATCCCTCAATGAAGGCGACCGAGTTTCCTTTGACATAGAGCAAGGACAAAAAGGTCCTGCTGCAGCCAATGTCACTGTAATCTAACTTCCTGTCTCTGACAAAAAAGGGCACTCCTACCAATAGCAATGGAATGCCCTTTTATTTCATTTTAACCTATACCTGCTCGATTCGCTATCATCAGATCTTAAACCGGAAAAAGTTCGGGCAAAGAATCTTCTCATTTTGTCATTATCAGAAATAACGGCCGAGGAGGTAACAAATTGGCAAGATCAAATTATCAATTTAATAAACGTTAGAAAGAATTAACAAGGAAGAAAAAGAAAGAGCAAAAAAGACAACTCAAGCTGGATAAAAAGACTATAAAGCCCGAAAAGAATCTAGATCAGTCTCATCTACGTTGAGTTGCATACACATAACGTTCATGAACTTTAATGGAAAGACTATTATTTTTATTCGTCATCAATTAATAAAAACGGCCAAGTTAAAAAAGCTTCGCGGATTTATGTAGGATATCATGCTCCAAAGATATGACATATCAATGGATGTTGAGGCAAATCGCCTTTCAATCAAAGAATTTCACGTACTCGGGCGAATATCACGAAAACGTGAAAATTTCGAAACTGCTAATAAAAAATTTTCATTTATCCATAAGGTGACCTACGACGGTGATATAATTCGTGCAGCTATTAATGAGGGAAAAGGGGCTTTGATTTCAGCACTTCGATCCGATAATTTTTTCCCCATTCGTTCCTGCGTGGAAATTATTGTCGAAAGAGTGATCGAATTATTCGAAGACAACTCAGATTCATTTTCTGAAGTGATTTTTGACGATCAAGCCCTCTTTTCCAAGGATGATGAATAATATTGAATTAGTTGTCTTGAAAAGATCTAGTTAAATGAAACCTTTCATAAGCCATGCTTCTGACATTTACAGATTAGAAAGACGGATATCAATAACATTCCATGGATTAACGATGGAGTGCACTTATTTGATATTCAATTAATAAAATTAACCTGCCAATTTTTTTGTGACTATGGAGGACATCAGAATGAATATCTACGTAGGTAATCTATCGTATGAGGTAACCGAAGAGGATTTAAAAGAGGCTTTTGAGGTCTTTGGAGAGGTCGACACCGTCAAGGTTATAAAAGACAATTACACTGGCAGATCAAAAGGATTTGGATTTGTGGAGATGCCCGCTAAAGCTGAAGCAGAATCTGCAATCGAAGGTTTGAATGGGAAGGACCTGAAAGGGCGAAGCCTTAATGTCAATGAGGCCCGCCCTCGCTCTGAAGACCGCCGAGGTGGCTCAAGATCTGGAAAACCAAGGCGTGGCGGAGGACGACGCTTTTAGTTAACGGCAACCGGACATAAGAACCGGAGCAATCATCAGTAGGATATAAATAACACCTAACAACGGTTTTAAAATCGGGCGTGGGCATAGTAAATCTTTAAAAAGGGAATCGATATAGTTTCTGCAATATACTGTAATATTGCCAAGAAAGGAGAAAAAACATGAATAAAGGAGATCTAGTCAACGAGGTTTCAAAGGTCCTAAAAACCAAAAAGGATGCTCAGGCGGCTGTGGACTGTGTTCTTTCAAGCATTACTAAGGCATTGGGAAAAGGAGACTCTGTATCATTGATTGGATTCGGCACATTTAAAGTGGCTGAAAGGAAGGCTCGTAAAGGCAGAAATCCACAAACAGGGGAAGAGATATATATTGCGGCAAGTAAAGTTCCAAAATTTGTTGCCGGAAAGGCTTTGAAAGAAGCTGTGAAATAATTATTCGTTCGTAGATAAACTCCTTAGGCGGGGCCAGCAATAGTCCCCGGTTACTCGTAAATATCAGCCTTTCAATATTCATGTGATATCGTTTTTCAATAAGGGCAGATCCATTTGACAGGGTTTGACCCTTTGATTTTTATTGAAATTTAGGATATATGTATTTGGCGCAGATTGTTGTTCGCCTGCGATTATGGCAAGAAACCTCAACCAACTCATAGTAACAATTTCAAAATATTGTGTTTACGAATAATGATTCAATTATCTTCTATTTAAACCATAATTCACGAGCTTTTGTAAGTTTTTTACTTGCCTTTTCTTACATTTTTATGCAACTACCGGGTAAAGATGGTGTTTTTGGAAAGTATAAATTCAGCAGGCCGCGAAAACCATAAAACTTGCAGGAGGTGTCAGATGAAAAGAATGATTATTGCAGCATTAAGTTTCTTTTTTTTGTTTGCAACTGCTATTCCAGTGATTTCTAAAGATTACGATCGCGATACCCATGGTCGTCGTGAATAAAAAGAACGCCCCGGTAATCCCGGTCGTCGTGACTACAAAGAACGTCCCGATAATACCAGTCGTCCTGACTACAAAAAACGTCCAGATT
>JBARSG010000243.1:0-1810 GCA_049644625.1 Desulfobacterales bacterium
TATGCACCGGAAGCTGCCCGGTTTCCAGGGTTTTCCCGGAATTTTCACCCAGGCAGATTATAGAGCGCTCTCTTTATGGACTGGAGGAATTCTCGGACCATACCATTTGGAACTGCCTGACCTGCGCACAGTGCAGCGTCCGCTGCCCGGCGGACATCAATTTTCCTGAATTCATCCGCCTTATTCGTGATGAAGCCCATTCCATGGGATTCGACGGTGTTCCGGCCCACAATGGAATGCTTCAAACCATTATGTCCATCCAGACCAAGGATGTTCAACAAAATCGCCTCGTTTGGATCGAAGACGGGAAAACACGAGAGACAGGGGAAGTTTTCTATTTCGTGGGATGCAGACCCTATTTTGACGTTATTTTCCGGGATATCGATGCGGGATCGATCACGGGTGCTCAGAACGTGCTGAAGGTCATCAACGCCTGCGGGGTGGAACCGGTGGTCAGCAATAATGAAAGATGTTGTGGCCACGATGCTCTCTGGAATGGAAACGAGGAGAAGTTCAAGCAACTTGCTCGATTGAATCTGAATCTGATCAGCTCCTCGGGCGCCAAACAGGTAATTTTTAGTTGCCCGGAAGGATATCACACGTTTAAGAATTTTTATCCCAAGTATTTTGGCGAACTCGATTTTAAACCGGTCCATATCCTCGATTTTTTGGCAGACAAACTCAGCGAGGGTGTGATTCAGCTTGAAGGATCCGGTGAAGAAGTCGTTACCTTTCATGATCCCTGTCGTCTGGGAAGGCTGGCAGGCATTTACGATGCGCCCCGCAAGATTCTGGAAACTATCCCCGGAATTGAACTCAAAGAAATGCCCCGCTCCAGGGAGAATGGTATCTGCTGCGGAACTTCCGGCTGGATGAACTGTTCCAGCTGTTCCAAAGAAATTCAGTTGCAGCGCCTTAAGGAGGCCGGCGACACCGGCGCAGGGACTATAATAACGGCCTGTCCCAAATGCCAGATTCATTTCAGGTGTGCCAAGGCCGCCTTTGACCTGGATATAGAAATTACGGATCTGTATGATCTTGTAGCAGATCGATTGAAGACACTTTAGTTTCTTAACTTAAGGAAGCCAATTATGATCAAAGACGTACTTGTTGTTGGAGGAGGGATTGCCGGAATCCAGGCATCCCTGGACCTTGCCGATATGGGCATTAAGGTCCACATGGTGGAGAAGCTGCCCAGCATCGGCGGCAAGATGGCTCAGCTGGATAAAACTTTTCCCACCAACGATTGTGCCATCTGAATCCTCTCGCCCAAGATGCTGGATGTCGGTCGACATCCCAATATAGCACTTCTGGCCTACAGCGAAGTGGAGAAAGTAGACGGTCGGGCAGGGAATTTCAAGGTCACGGTGCGCAGGAAGAGACGTTATGTAGACGAAGACAAGTGCACCGGCTGCGGTTCATGTGCCGAAAAATGTCCCACCATCGTACCGGATGCCTTCAATGAAGGTTTGGGCAGTCGCAGTGCCATTTACAGCTATTTTGCCCAGGGCATCCCCTCGACCCATACCATTGACCCCGACTTTTGTCGCCAGTTGAAAGGCAAAAAATGCGGGATCTGTGAAAAGGTCTGTCAGGCTGACGCCATAAATTTTGATCAGGAAGATAAGATCATGGAGCTCTCTGTTGGGGCCATTATCATCGCCGTAGGCTACGACGTTTTTGATCCGTCACAAATTCCCGAATACCGGTACCGGGAAATCCAGAATGTGGTCACAGCAATTGAATTCGAAAGGCTTTTGAGTGCCAGCGGGCCCACTGGAGGCCACCTGGATCGTCCATCGGATCGCGC
>JBARSG010000244.1:0-2672 GCA_049644625.1 Desulfobacterales bacterium
GCGGATAATAACGTGATGGAGCACGCCGGGTGCGTCCAATCGGGCTAATCTGGGCATGTGTATTTCCTACCACATCACCTTCATCATGTCAATTTACTTATTTTCCTATGACCGTCCCCCATTTCACACGCCAGTGATAGGTTGGGCAAGATTATAATTTTCCAGTTTCATAGACTCTGCGACAACCTACCGTTCTTCATTCCCTTCAAATATTTCTAACTTAAAATGGAACCCTTCATATGTCATTAGCATTCTGCCAAACTCGTGCCATGATAGCTCCTTACCATCAATGATAAGGCAAGGAACCTCTCCGTCAGTTTCATCATCCCAAGTTATATGGCCACGAACAATATCTTGATTTGTAATTCTGTAGCGAGATAGATCGCTCGGTTCTATGTGCTTTCGTTCCAGTTCACGACGCAGACGGTCAACAAGTTTTGTGAATAAACCGAACAAATCATCTTCTACATCACCATGTTCTGAGAATTCGTAACCTTTGGGTTCGTCATCCTTGATTTCAAGCGCCTGAATGTTCACCTTGTCTCCAAAAAGACGGGTCTGAAAGTGAAAGGTGTGATCCACACCATCTCTATCCGTCAGCATTATGGGATGAAATGACAAGTGATCAAAATTCAATCCAATCGCTTCAGAAATTGATTCATTATAACACTTAGAGCAGAGAAACCGACTGGTATCTCCGGTAGAAAGATAGACCCCATCATAATATGAGACTTCAGTTCCGCATTCGCTACAATGCTTTTTCCTGAGATTGCTCCCCATACGAAAATCCTTGTCTTTATGAAGTCGCTATCGCTTTTGGCCCAACGTTGAGTTAAGCGGCGGTGTTTTTGCCGTCCGCTTGAACGATTGGTTAGCCCGATTTATTAACTCCACACACCATATTTTTATTCTTGAATCCAGCTTACTTTCTGACCTTTAACCTCTGCAAATAGCCGTTCCAGCATCCCGCCCTTACTGGCAAACCCGATAACAACTTCATCAGCCAGCTCAATCATAAACCGGTTTCTTTTTTCCGCGGTTTCTGCTGAGACGCGCTTTATATTTTCAGCAAACGGCGTAACGATCAATAATCTACCGTCATTAACAGCGGCCCTGTTTACCGGTTCGATTCTTTCTTTCATCCCCCGCGCCAATGCCATAATAACCGGCTGAGTGCCGGCAAGCAGGTAATGGAAAACATCTTTCTCAATCTTGGAGTGAAAACCGCTGATAATGCAGTTGCCCTGGTCACGCTGTTCTATGGCCCAGTCATAACATTTAAGCACCACCGAAGCGGGTATTTTGCGGCTGCAGAGGAATGCGGTTTTGTGCAGTCTCAGTAATCCCGTATTGCCGAGCGATGCTGCAATCATTTTTTGTCCGCGTTCTTGTCCGGTTTTTGTTTTATCTGTCTTTGTTTTTTCGTCGGCGGAAGATAGTTTTCGGATGTGATGACGCTTTTGCCTGTTTTTGATTCCAATTCCAATCGGGCTTTCTTCGCAATTTTATCGCCCTTTTTCCCCGCGTCCGCATTTTCAACCATACCGGTAGCGTCCACGCTTTCGGCAATCTGCCGGGTGGAAAGTTCCGCAAGCGCCGTAAAAATCAACTCCGCTTCGCTCATGTGGTCGCGCAGATTTTGCGTTTTGAGCCCTTTGATATTTTTATGTTTTTTGACTGAAACACCGCTCCATTCCTGATGAATGATGTTGGTGAGAGCAGCAAATTCGTCTTCTCTGGTTATTTCGTGGCCTTGCCAGTAATCCGTGAGTTTATTACGGGTTTCCTGACCCATCATTCGCTGCTGAATCCACTTTTCGCTTCTGCCGTGCTGCTGCCAGTATTCACGGGCACGGTCAAGGGAACGGGCGGGATCGCTCATATCCTGCAATCGTTCATATCCAACCTTTGCCAGCCATAATTTTATCGGTTCAGCCTTGGGGCTGGGAACCGACTGAATAAGCCGTAACAAGGTTTCAGGATCAGCAACATCGGTCAGGTATTTTTTCCCGTCCGCGGCTTCCATTTTCAGTCGGTTACATTTTGTAACCGACTCACTGCCTTCCTTTTTTAAGCGGTTTTTTAAAACTTTCCAGTAGTTTCGGGCCGCCTGATAATCCGGCTGCTGTATCAGAACCTGAATAATGTCCACCACCGAAAAATACCAGATTTCTGCATCTTCATCGTAATGACGCCGGATTTTATTGTTTTCAAAAATGGCCAAAGTGTTGTCAGCCATTGTTGTCCTCCCTGCTGTTCAGTTCCTTGCCCATGCGGTATTTGATATCGTAGTTGATGATGAAATCCAGCTCTTCATGTGTAAAACCGTATTGCTGGTAGTAAAAAAAATCCATTTAAATACCACCATGTCGTTGACTTGTGTTAGCACGTCGGATAAGAAATTTTTTATTGGAATATCAATAAGTTAATATTTCCAAACAAATTATTATAAAACATCCTATTACTTTATGCAGAAACATCCATTTTTCAAAATGTGTTTTTTGATAGTTTTTATTTCTAATGGACGGTTACAATCTCTGTGAATAATTCTATGGCAATTTGAACAAACAGCGTAGGACTGGGGGACGGTCATAGCTAAATAAGTAACTCAGTTTTTGATCCAATAATTATTTGATTTCGAGATTGCTTCGCCCTTGATAACAGCATACCCC
>JBARSG010000245.1:0-2136 GCA_049644625.1 Desulfobacterales bacterium
TTTTATGTCTCAACAGTCTGATTTTTAGTTCACCGTAACCCGCTTTATCGTTTACTTCTTCCAAAACATATCTTCCAGATCATTTATATCTTCATCCATAAATTGATCGATCTCATTGCCACAAACAAAATCAAAATCGTTTACATTTTCAAGGCCAAAGAATTCTGAATCAGGACCCGAAGCCAATTTAGAAAGGTAAATTCTGTCTGAATTCCGCATGGTTGCCCCTCCTTAATCTTCAAATTTGGACCGATAAAATTTTCTTTTCCGGTTATGTGTTATATCTTGAAAATCTGTTCTCCTTGACTTGTTTTTTCTGCAATCCGGACATCGCCTGGGTTCGTCAAAGTTCATTTTCTCGTAACGTAGTTGGTCATGGATTGTAAATTCGAATTCCGTTTCACATTGAATGCAGGTAATTGTTTTGTTTTCCATTGTCATCTCATTATTGTTTTCATTCTTGAACATCCTTAAAACCCAGGCGGCAATATCTCCTTGAATTTATTGTGAATATTTTAACCGTCGTTTTTGCGCCGAATTTAACGATTTTGCCTGACCCGCCCTTTAATACATCAAAGGAGGTATGGTGAGCAACTCGGGCGGGCCAAAGCGAGTTAAATTATCTTGATCCAACGCTTTTAAAATTTCCAGTTACTTTTAAGTGTAAAAATTGACTGCAACTGGCGTGCCAATTATATAATCTATTGAATTATTGTTAGCTATTTATTTACAGAAATGAAGGAGAGGGAAGTGTTAGTTCAAGTGAAAAGAGAAAAACACCATTTCAATTTGTTAAAAAACTGTTGAGGGAGAACCTCCTAATCGTGCGGAGAGCTTGACATATGATGCTGTCATCCAAAATAGGAACTCTAAATTCCGATTTCACGTAAATTTAGGAACTGCCGATTCCGAATGAAAAATCGATAATGTTTGAAGGTGTTTAATTGTATTTAGTGTATTGTCAAACAATTAAGACTTTCAACTCTTAACCGGCAATACTTGATCTTCTTCGTTATACGCGAGTTAATTTCTATAAAAACATAGTGTAGTGAAATGGCAAGCATTTTGCATTAAGTAAAAATGGCGTTTAGGATCTCCGACTTAACCCCTTTCTAAGGCAATGTGTCAGAGCACGACGGATGAAATATCAAGACTTGGATTATTTTAAGACCCTATTAAACGATCAACTGGCGGCTTTGTTTAATTATGCGAATCATACCGTTCAGGGCCTACTGGATGCAACCGATAATATGCCGGATCCATTGGACCGTGCATCTTTTGAATCGGATCGTAGTACCCTGCTGCGAATAAGGGATCGGGAAAGTAATCTGATCCGAAAGATTAAGAAGGCCTTAGACAGGTTGGAAGACGGTAGTTTTGGAATCTGTGAGCTTTGCGGTAAAGAAATCAGTATTGAACGCCTTAAGGTTCGACCGGTGACGACCCATTGCATCAAATGTAAAACCAAAATGGAGAAAATGGAAAGGGCTTCCGGCTTCTAATCTGTAAAAATATAAAAATAATCTTGAAATGCATCTTTTTTCTTACATGATATCAACTAGTTTTTTCTATACTTATAATTTTTCTCCCTCCATTTTATAATCAAGCATTTTTTAATTTTTATTTTGATCTATGCGATAAATGAATTGCCATTTTTTTTATTTTTCTATACATGAAGGCAAACTTTACGGTTATATCGTGCGTGACAAAAGCGATTCAGCTGAAGGTGAGCCCATGCGATCGATACTGATTATTTCAGATAAACATGATGTGGTTGAACAGATTCAGTCGGCATTTACAAGAGAACATCGCCTCGGGAAGGTTTCCAACAAAGAAAAGGCTTTTGAGGCATTACGGCGAGAACGATATGATCTTATCTTCATTGATCTTCATGTTCTTTTAGAATCAATGCAGACCGAAGGCTACGCTGAGGCCTTGGCGCCGTTTAAAAAACATTATCCAACCATTGAAATTGTCATCATGGCAGCACAGTATATGATCCGTCAGGTGGTGAAATTAGTAAAAGCAGGGGCTAGTGATTATCTTACCTATCCGATAGTTCCCGATGAGGTGCGGCTTGTAACTGAATCGATCAACCAGACCATTCTCCAGCAATCCGAAATCGATTATTTTCGC
>JBARSG010000246.1:0-2448 GCA_049644625.1 Desulfobacterales bacterium
TGAAAATGACTATCGGCGAGCGGACCATCACGGCAAATATCCGCGAGCGTGAACAGGCCCGGCAGGAATACAATCAGGCCAAACAGGCGGGAAAAAGCGCATCTCTTTTAGAGCAGCACAGGCCCAAAGTTTTTCAGATGAATGTGGCCAACATTTTACCTTCTGACGTCATTCAAGTTGAACTTAAATATACGGAACTGCTGATTCCCACGGATTCGGTTTACGAGTTTGTCTATCCAACGGTTGTCGGACCCCGCTACGTGGACCGGCAGGCCGATGAAGCCGCGTCGTCTGATATGTGGACGGCAAATCCGTATCTCCACCAGGGAGAACCCCCGACTTATACCTTTAATATTAGCGTGGATGTTGCGGCAGGTCTTCCGATCCAAGATGTCGCCTGCGATTCACATAAGACCGGCACTAATTACAAGGGGCCTTCTTTTGCCACGGTTAATCTCGACCCATCCGAAAAACAGGGTGGTAACCGGGATTTTATTTTGAAATATCGACTCGCCGGCGGCAAGATTGAAACCGGGCTCCTTCTTTTTGAAGGCAAGGAAGAAAATTTTTTCCTGCTTATGATGCAGCCTCCCAAAAGGGTCGTTAAAAACCAGATTCCCCCCCGAGAGTATATATTCATCGTTGATGTATCAGGGTCCATGCACGGTTTCCCCCTGGATATATCCAAAAAGCTTCTTAAAGACTTAATCGGCAACCTGCGTCCCACGGATACATTCAATGTGCTGCTGTTTGCCGGCGGCTCCCACCTGATGGCGGAACACTCCTTGCCGGCGACCCCGCAAAACATCACACGCGCCATAAACACCATTGACCGACAGCGCGGCGGCGGCGGAACCCGGCTGTTACCCGCACTTAAAAGAGCCCTTTCCCTGCCAAAAACCGAAGGATTCTCGCGAAGCATTGTCATTGCCACGGACGGGTATGTCTCGGTTGAAGAGGAAGCTTTTGACCTGATCCGTAACAATCTCGGCCGGGCCAATATGTTTACCTTCGGAATCGGATCAAGCGTCAACCGCCATTTGATTGAAGGTATGGCAAGGGTGGGAATGGGAGAACCCTTTGTGATTACAAAACCTGAACAAGCACCCGAAAAGGCGAACAGATTCAGAAAGCTCATCGAGTCTCCGGTATTAACGGGAATCAAGGTCGACTTCGGCCGCTTTAAGGCTTTTGATGTGGAACCTCCCGGTATTCCCGACGTGTTGGCCGATCGACCCGTGATTGTGTTCGGAAAATGGCGCGGCAGGCCCCGGGGCAGCATCTCTATACAGGGTCTCACCGGAGAACACTCCTTTTCGAAAAAGGTGGATGTTTCCGGGATAACGCCTTTGCAGACAAACTCGGCCCTGCGTTACCTGTGGGCACGGCACCGGATCGCCCTTTTATCCGACTATAATAAACTCAACAAACAGGATGAACGGGTCAAAGAAGTGACCCAACTGGGGCTGACCTATAACCTCTTGACCGCTTACACCTCATTTGTTGCCGTGGACACTCAGATTCGGCTCAAGGATGGACAGGCGGTAACCGTCAAACAACCGCTTCCACTCCCCCAGGGGGTTTCCGATTATGCTGTCGGCGGAAATAGGTCTTTTGCCGGAAAATCAGTTTCCTGCTTTGCAGCCGCTCCTTCGATATTGGGGTTTAAAAACAAGGTCATGGAAGAAAGCCTTGAATATAAAAAAGAGGACCGTTTGGCAGGCGAATCGGAAATTGATGCCACTTCCCATGATAAAAGCACCATTGAACTGGGAGAAGTTATCGTAACCGGGGATTTGCCAGAAAAATCCATCCGGGAACTTTTGAAAAAACATATCCGCTCATTCAACATCTGTTTTCAGCAGACGTTGGAAAAACAATCTGACTTAAAAGGAAAAATTGTGTTCAAAATGGTTATAGATCCTGCCGGTCGCGTCACCAAAGTTGATCTGGATAAAGGCGCCAAGAAAGAAAGCGAGTTTAAACGCTGCATGCTTCAAGAACTCAAAAAGCTTCACTTCCCGGCTTCAAAAGGAGGAAAAAAGAGCATGGTTTTGATTACCTTCGTGTTGAAATAAAACCTGAATCTTGCATGAAAATTAATGAGAATCTTTATGAAAGCCTCCGACTCGTGCAAAATTCAGGTAAAAATCCAGGAACAGCGACACGCATAACTCAAAATAGCCGTCTGTCTCGGGAATCGATCAAAGCCTTGCATCCGATTCCTATCTCGAGTTCAGAATACAACTAACCGATGATTTGGAAAAACACCTTGGTTGTAAAGTGGATATCGTGGTTTTAAACACCGCATCTCTTAAGATGATTCACCAGGTAATAATAAATGGAAGACTGCTTTTTTCGAGAGACCGCGAAAAAGAAAAGGACTACGCTGTTCAAAAAAGGAAAGAATATTTTGATTTCAGGTATTATCACTGCTGTCCGGTTAAA
>JBARSG010000247.1:0-6782 GCA_049644625.1 Desulfobacterales bacterium
GCAAAGCAAAACATAAGGGTTTTTCAGGGCTGGGGTGCCGAAACCAAGGAGATCGATCCTAAAACGGTGAACTGGTCGGCGGTTACCCCCAAAACCTTTACCTTTCGGTTGCGCCAGGATCCTGGCCCTCAGAATGCTTTGGGACGTATAAAGTTTATGTTTTCCAACCGGTTTAATATCTATATTCACGATACACCCTCCAGAAGACTTTTTGACAAAACCTCCCGGACCTTTAGTTCCGGGTGCATTCGCATTGAAAAACCACTGGAACTGGCAGCATATCTTTTGAAAGCGGACCCCAAGTGGCATCCGGATGCGATCCAGGCTGCTTTAGAACAGGGAGAAGAGCGGACCATACAGTTACCCGAACCCATACCCGTTCATCTTCTCTATTGGACGGTATTTGTCGATTCCAACGGAAAACTTCAGTTCCGGCCCGATATTTACAACAGAGACAAACGGCTGAATGATTCGCTACGCAAAAAAGCCCGTTGACCAACGGCAGCATGCGCAATTGAAAACGATTTCCCGGCCGGTTTTAAAGTGTTTTACCAAAAGAGGTTCGATTTGTCATGAACCTCAAATGTTTCAGGGAGCAGGGGCTTATCTTTTTACATGATTTTACTCGGAACCAGAAACCTCTTGAATTAATAATGTTTAACAAGTTTGTGAGGATAAGTGCTCTATTTAAAAAATGAGCAAAACAGTGATACCAACCTCATGTATGAAAGTTAATAAATCGAAACAATGATACACTATCAATGCAATAAAAATCAACCCTTTTGTCAAGATATAATAAACCGAGCGTTTCACTTCAGAAGTTTTGACATACAAAGGCCTATATGCTAAAAAATAAATGACATTTCTTAATTTTTACTTAATTGAGATAATCATCAAAGTATTTTTAAGGAGGAGTTATGGAGAAACATCAAAAATTTTCCATCTGGTATGTTCTGCTGGGCATATGGCTTGTGTTGATTGCCCAACAATACCTTGGCTCTTTTTTTTCCATTGAAGTTATCCCATACAGTCAATTTTTAAAATTGTTGAAGGAAAATAAAATCACCGAGGTAGCGATCAGTGCCAACCAGCTCCAGGGAAAGATGAAAGTAGAGGGCGAAGGGGCCGGCAAGGAAAAGATGTTTCGTTCGATCCGGGTGGATCCGGAAACGTCCAAACTTCTTGAGCAGTACAATGTAAACTTCAAAGGGGAGATTGAGTCCGATTTTCTGCCGAGGCTGTTTTCATGGGTTGTTCCGACGGCGATCTTCTTTGGTATCTGGTTTTTTTTGATGCGGCGAATGATGGGGCAACAACAGGGGTTTATGACTTTGGGCAAGAATAAAGCCAAGATTTATATGGAAAACGAACTCAATGTCTCTTTTGAAGATGTTGCCGGGGTGGATGAAGCCAAGCAGGAGCTGGTGGAGGTGGTGGAGTTTCTCAAAGAACCGGAAAAATTTACCGAACTGGGCGGCAAGTTACCCAAAGGCGTGCTGCTGGTCGGTCCTCCGGGAACAGGCAAAACCCTGCTGGCCAAAGCTGTAGCCGGAGAGAGCGGGGTGCCTTTTTTCAGCCTCAGCGGTGCGGAATTCGTTGAAATGTTTGTGGGATTGGGGGCTGCCAGAGTCAGAGATCTTTTTGAGCAGGCCAAAAAACAGGCACCCTGTATCATTTTTATCGATGAACTGGACGCCCTCGGCAAGGCCAGGGGATTTGGCGCTGTCGGCGGACACGACGAAAGAGAGCAGACCTTAAACCAGTTATTAGTCGAAATGGACGGTTTTGATCCCACAGCCGGGGTGATCCTCATCGCAGCTACCAACCGGCCTGAGATACTGGATCCGGCACTGCTTCGTCCCGGGCGATTCGACCGCCAGATCCTGGTGGACCGTCCCGATAAAAAGGGCAGAGAAGACATTTTGAAAGTACATCTTAAAAATATTACCACGGTTAAAAATCTCGACGTGGAAAAGCTGGCAGCCATGACACCCGGCATGGTGGGGGCCGATCTGGCCAACCTGGTCAACGAGGCGGCCTTGCTGGCAGTACGGAAAAAGAAGAAGAAGGTAAGCATAGCGGAATTCGAGGAAGCCGTCGAACGGCTGATTGCCGGCCTTGAGAAAAAAAACCGTCTGATCAATCCCAAAGAACGGGAAATTGTCGCCTTCCATGAGATGGGACATGCCATTGTGGCGCTGTCTTTGCCCGGAACCGATCCGGTCCAGAAAATCTCAATCATACCCCGTGGGATTTCAGCCCTCGGCTACACCATGCAGGTGCCGACCGAAGAGCGGTTTCTGATGAGCAGGACCGAATTGCTTAATCGCATTGCCACATTGCTGGGAGGACGCGCTGCTGAAGAGATCATGTTCAATGATGTCTCCACCGGTGCTCACAACGACCTATCCAAAGCCACGGATATTGCCCGCAGCATGGTCAAGGAATACGGCATGAGTGAAAAAGTGGGTCAGGTTTATTTTGCACGCGAAAAAAGATCCCGCTTTCTCAATCTGGGCCCTGAAGGCGCGGCAGAATACAGCGAAGCCACAGCCGAACTCATCGACGGTGAAGTCAGGGCCATTATCAGTGAACAGTACACCAAAGTTAAAGATATTTTGATCAGCCGCAAAGACGTTCTTGAAAAAGGAGCAAAACTGCTTCTCGAACAGGAGAAGATCGAAGGCAAAGACATCAAATCGTTGATGAACAAATAGAAGGTTTGGGAGAATCTTTTATGAAGAAGAATATCGGATTTATCTCCACGCGCTTTGCCGGAACCGACGGCGTTACCCTGGAAGCCAGCAAGTGGGGACAGGTGTTTCGGCAGATGGGGCACCAATGCTTCTGGTTTGCTGGTGAACTTGACAAAAGCCCGGAACGGAGCATGCTAGTGCCCGAAGCCCTCTTTCAGCACGAAAAAAATCAGTGGATTAATGAGCGTATTTTGGGGAAAAAAGCACGTTCATCTGAGGTTACCGATGCGATTCAAAGCCTGAAAACGTTTCTGAAGATTCGGATAAAAGAATTCATCCAAAAATTTTCCATTGATCTGTTGGTACCCCAGAATGCATTGACCATTCCGGTGCACGTACCCCTGGGCATTGCCATTACCGAAATCATCGCCGAAACCCAGATTCCCACCATCGCCCACCACCACGATTTTTACTGGGAACGCACGCGGTTTTTCGTCAATGCGGTAGGCGATTATATCCGTATGGCCTTTCCGCCGAATCTACACAACATGGAGCATGTGGTCATCAATTCCGCAGCCCAGGAAGAGCTGGCCCTGCGAACCGGTATTGCCTCAATCATCATCCCCAATATTTTAGATTTTGAAAACCCGCCGCCGGTGGACAGTGAACGAACGTTAAAACTCCGGCGGGACATCGGTCTGGCCCCGGATGATATTGTCATCCTGCAGCCGACCCGCATCGTTCAGCGCAAGGGGATCGAGCATGCCATCGAACTGGTTAAAGATTTAAAAGACCCGCGCTGCAAACTAATTATCTCCCATGAAGCCGGTGACGAAGGATATGAATATGCTGAGTGGCTTAAAGAAGATGCTAAAGATCAAGGCGTAGATCTGCGCCTGTTCAGCATTCGCATGCGCGATCCCTGGAATGAACTGGCGGCAGTGGAATCCGAATACACTCTTTTGGATGTATATCCGTGTGCGGATTTTGTTACTTATCCCAGTTTGTATGAAGGTTTCGGCAATGCATTTCTGGAGGCCGTTTACTTCAAAAAGCCGATGCTCATCAATCGCTATGCCACCCTTGTGCGCGATATCGAACCCAAGGGTTTTGATCTGATTGCCATGGACGGATTTCTAACCGCCAAAACCGTTCAGAAAGTAAAAGACGTGCTCACTTTTCCCGAACGCAGGGATCAAATGGTCAACCACAATTACAAGGTAGCCACCCGCTACTATTCCTATTCAGTACTTCGAAGATGGCTGAATACTTTATTGACCAATTTCTTCGGCATGGAAGCACAATCCCAATAAATTTTTCCGTTAATTGAGGTATAAGTCAAAGGAAGTAATCGTTGGAGAAAACGATCGAAAAGGAGTGTCGATTATGAAAAAGTTTTGGCTCATTCACGTGGTCGCAGCGGTTGGGTTGGTTTTTGTTGCCGCTGATATTTTTCCTTCCGGCAGTGTGGAGTTCGCTTCGACTTCTGCATTGCGTGGTGTGGACAAGGTATATGTAGATGTCAGAAATATAGACGAGAATGTCAGGTCGGAGGTAAAGGCGCAAGGATTAGCCGAAGAACAGCTTGAAGTAATGATCATAAAAAAGCTGGAGGTAGCCGGGATTCAGGCGTTTTCCGGTTACGAATCTGTCAAGACCGCAAAACAGGCCTTACTTTATTTGAAGCTGTACATTCTATCTTCGGAACTTACACAAAACACCATACGGACTTTAGATGGCGAAAAAGTTCCCAGAAGCAAAGCCGAAAATCGATACCTTTACGCGGCTATCCTTGAATTTCGCTAACCGGTTACTTTGGAAAGAGATTTAAGCATTACCCTATCGGCAGCGACCTGGTCCACAGAATCCACCGGCTTCCGGCGTGTAAAGGGTATCTATACAGACATTTCCGACATGGTCGATTCTTTTGTCCAAGCTTATAATGCCGCCAATGCAAAGCAGAAATAAATGCCGTAGCTTATTTATATGCGAAAGCAGGTGTGGCCGCTTAGAGAGATGATCAACACCGTAATTAGGATTAGGGGCGAGCTTTCTCTGGTTCGTGAACAGACCATCGTGTTCTTTAAAGACGTCTATGATCATACCATTCAGATTGTCGATACGATTGAATCGTATCGAGACGTTCTTTCAGGTATGCCGGGTCTTTATCTGTCTACCATCAGCAACTAGATGAACGAAGTCATGAAGGTTCTGAGCATTATTGCCACCGTCTTTATTCCGATTACCTTTGTGGCTGGAATTTACGGTATGAATTTCAAGTATATGCCGGAACTTGACTGGAAATGGAGGTATCTGGCCGTCTGGGGCCTCATCAGCGTCATTACGCTGGGCATGATCGGTTATTTTAAGCGCAAAAAATGGATCTAACCTGAATTTATTATAAGTTATAGATTGTTATCATGAGAAATTAGGCCAAAACAAGGAGTTGTGGCAATGGATAAGTGTAAAAAGTTTAAATTAAGATTCCTGTGGACGTTTTCATTGTTTTTTTTGCTGGTTGCCGCCGGCCTCGTTATCGTTCTGAGTTCAGACAAATCCGGTTTTTCGGCGAATATGCCAACGATATATAACACCATCGGCATGGAGTTTGTATTAATCCCTGCTGGGCAGTTTATGATGGGCAGCCCGCCGCATGAACCCGGACGCGATCTGGATGAAAGACTTCACCGGGTAACCTTTACTCGACCGTTTTACCTCCAGACCACCGAGGTTACCCAGGGACAGTGGCAAAAAGTGATGGGATATAACCCGTCCCAATTCAAAAACTGCGGAAGTGATTGTCCGGTAGAGATGGTTTCGTGGAATGAGGTCCAGGAGCTCATCAGCAGGCTGAACCAACTGGAAGGGACCCATGCCTACCGACTTCCCACCGAAGCCGAGTGGGAGTATGCTTGCCGGGCCGGAACTGAAACAACGTTTTATACCGGAACATGTATTTCAACGGACCAGTCCAACTATAACGGCAAACGCGGCATGCCGGGATGCCCCGCAGGTGAGAACCGCGATAAAACCGTTCCGGTTCGAAGTTTTGCCCCCAATCCCTGGGGATTGTACGAAATGCACGGCAATGTCTGGGAGTGGTGCCAGGACCGGTACCAGAAAAAATATCCAAAGGAGGATGTCACCGATCCTATGGGGGCGTCTTCGGGGGTAATAAAAGTATTGAGAGGCGGTTCGTGGTACAGCAGGGAACATCTCATCCGTTCGGCTTTTCGTCGCAAAGATATGCCGGACTACCGCAGTCACGCGATCGGTTTTCGATTGGTCAAAAGTCCTTGAGTTTTAATGTGAATGGAGCTTTGATAAGTGTCGTTGTTTAAAAGCGTTAACTTAAGCTCTTTAATTTTAGTGAGATGCGTTTATAACGCTAAAAATAACAAAACCACTCACGGCATTGCCGTAGAGTCGAACCTGTTCGTTAAGTTCAAAGGGTCTAAATATATGATATTCTAAAAAGAGAGAGTATCTGTTAAAAAAGAACCGATCGAGATTTTATCAATATTTTTTGAATTCATACGTTAGTCCAAAGATAAATAGCCTGTCGCCATTTTTTTACCCTCTGCCGGCCGGTTGTTGTAATCGTAATCAAACTTAAGAGTCGCATAGAATTCACGCACCAGAGGCAGACGAAATCCCTGCTGGGAGCGAAAGAAAAAGTCATCCGCGTCTTCCAACCGGACATATCCTTCGTGGAGGGGAAAAAACTTTAAGTGGTCCGGAATTATTTCCCAGTCGAAGCTATTAGATGGTTAAGTTGCTGTATCCATAACTTCGGATGGAAGAATTCCACGTCATCACCTTCTTAGACTATCTATCAGATCGATAAATGAGAAAAATGATATAAATGACGTATATGCATATGGAAAGGATACCCTCCCAACGGTCCAGCGAGCGTTTTTTTCCGGTAAACATGAAAATGAACAATAAGAGGCTTGCCAGAATCACCATGCCGATGTCGATGTTGTTTGCAATACTAAATGGCAAGGGGTGGATGATAGAGCTTATACCAAGGACAAAAAAGATATTGAAAATATTGGAACCCACTACGTTGCCGACTGCAATATC
>JBARSG010000248.1:0-1769 GCA_049644625.1 Desulfobacterales bacterium
GTCTGAAGCACAACCAAGCCTGTCTGCTAAAAGAAAGGGATATCCTGTTCAAAAGAGGCTTTGTAGATCCAGATAAAATCGAGTTTTATGACGTGGCCAATCTATAAAGCTCAAAACTGTTATTAACTAACTTATCAAGTAGTTAAAAAGTTTTTTTAAAGTAAATTATAATATAATATTTATAGCTAAACAAGAGGTGAAACATTGGGGATTGATAGTAGCGTAAATGGTGTCGTGTCTTGAATAGTGAATAATGATTGGGGAATTATACAATTGCTTGGCGATTCTATAAATTATGGACTTAAATCTTTTAACGATCAAAACAATAGGTTAATGAGTGACAAAAGATGGAAAAAGAAAAATTAATCCGATTATCTGAACATGCAAAACAACAGTTGGAGTTTCGTGGCGCAACTGAACAGCAAGTCGTTGAAGCGATCTGAACCAAAGCATGGGAGTCGGCTGAACTCGGCGATTAAGACTGGTCGTATCAGGCCCTGGACCATTGGCCGGAACGCGTCAAAGAAAAATGCAAAACCGACCGCTCAATCGCCATCGCCCACGATCTGGAACATTTGTGGGAAAGAGAGCAAAGTTGAGGCTAATGGGGAAACCCTCGCATCAATACGTTGCTTGAACAAGCAACGCAGGCCATTGGGGAATTGAACGCCTTTTCTTTGATTCGAAATTTCGAAAAACTGAATATCCTGAAAAAGTGGGAAAAGGTGGGACGAAACCAGCGTTATGTTTTTGGACGTTATTTTGCGTTATTTCTGGATTGATTTGTTAATAAAACGAGCCTAATTTTACATTTTAGACGTTTCATGTAAAGTAAACGACATTTTCTTTACATTACAATATGGGAAGGGGCTCAATTCAACATTTGACACCTGAACCCAGGCATCGGACCTGACAAACCTGATATAGACGAATGACGTTTGAAACCCGACAGGAACCAGCCAAACCCGACGTAAAGAGGCTACAAAGGCGCCAAACGGCTCAAGGGGCTTAAAGGAAGTGGGGTATACAGTAAGGAGTGCCCACCATGTTTTGGTCCGCAAACTGGACATAAAGATCAAATAAAAAATATTGCAGCTTAGAATTTTTGTGGTTTCAATAAAGGCAATAAAACTCTATGAATATAAAAATCTTTTGCACCTCGGACCTTCATCTGGGAATGAAGTTCGCGAATTATCCGGATCATATTCGGGAATCTCTGGTCGAAGCACGATTTAAAACCCTTGAAAGCCTTGTTGAAAAGGCAAATTCTGAAAAATGCGATCTTTTTATCGTGGCAGGTGATCTCTTTGACAGGATTTCGGTTGCCAAAGGAGATATCGCCAGGGCCGCTCAAATGCTGGGTGAATTTCAGGGTCAACTGGTAACCGTAATTCCAGGAAACCACGATTATATTGAACCGGATAAAACCAATTTGTGGACTTATTTTGATGATCACAGCGGGGATCATGTTATTGTGATTCGGGAAAAGCGGGTTTTTAGCTTAGCATCTTATAACCTGGATATTAACCTTTATCCAGGGCCGTGCCACTCCAAGCATTCTTCGGAAAACGCCATTGGATGGATCAGTGACGTGGAAAGAGATGACAGTGTGAAACATCATATCGGAATTGCACACGGCAGCCTGGAAGGTTTTTCGCCGGACTTTGATAAAACATATTATCCTATGACGGTTGATGATCTGGTAGCCTGCGGATTGGATTTGTGGTTCTTGGGCCATACCCACCTGCAGTATCCAGCCACTCCTGGAT
>JBARSG010000249.1:0-1598 GCA_049644625.1 Desulfobacterales bacterium
GTTTTAGTGGTCTTTTTTTTCGCCATTCCTGGTTGTCCCCCAAAGATGCATTTGGTCCCATCATAAATCCTATCCTCTGACCTGACAAGCAAAACTTTTTGTAACCAAATACCATTCTTGACTTTTCATATGCCTTCAGGTAATAATTACCGCGTGTTGAATATACTTTACACACAGAATGATTTTTCTTTAACTATTTAGCCTGGTGAATTCATAAAGATAGATGGGAAATAGTATCCAAATCGGACCTTTGACCATCAGCTCAAATGGTCCTTTTTTTCTGATTTCAGGTCCTTGCGTAATTGAAGATGAGGCTACAACTTTAGAAGTTGCCCGCTTCTTGAGGCAAATTAGGGATGAGCTGGATATCCCGATTATTTTTAAAACATCGTACGATAAGGCCAACCGTACGTCTTTGAATTCTTTTAGAGGGCCAGGCATTGAAAAAGGGCTTGAAATCATTCAGAAGGTTAAAGACGACACCGGGTTGCCTGTCCTGTCTGATGTGCATCAAATCAGAGAAATAGAAAATGCAAGAAAGGTGCTTGATGTAATTCAAATTCCTGCATTTTTGTGCCGTCAGAGCGATTTAGTCTTGGCTGCAGCGCGGACAGGCTTGCCCATTAATATTAAAAAGGGGCAGTTTCTTTCGCCATGGGAAATGGGCCCGGCCATTGAAAAGGTGACTTCCACTGGCAACCGAAATATACTTGTCACAGAGCGGGGAAATTCTTTCGGCTACAACAATTTAGTGGTTGATATGAGATCCATCGCCATAATGAAGGGGTTTGGGTTTCCTGTGGTGTTCGACGCTACCCATAGTGTGCAACTTCCGGGAGGGGCGGGAACGTGTTCGGGAGGCCAGAGGGAATTTGTAGGCCATCTGTCCAGGGCTGCTGTTGCGGCCGGCGCTGATGGCGTGTTTATGGAAGTTCATCCTGATCCAGAGTGTGCACTCTGCGATGGACCTAATTCATTGCCCCTCAACGAACTAAAGCCGCTATTAATCAAGCTTAAGGAGCTCCATAATTTGATAAGATTTTGAACGAACGATGTTTTTTCGGGATAGCCTGCCTCAGGTTTTTTACAGCAATAAGCCATATTCATATACTCTCCCGGACCCTCAATGGTGGGGTCGAAATGTTTTCCAGGTTACCAAGCTCTATCGTGGGACTAAAATAAATGCGCAGGCGTTCAAAGGTTCAGCGTTTCGGTGAACCCTGAACCCCTGGCCCAGACCGATCATCGGCACTGTACATGCGAAAAGTACAGTCTAAACCTACTCAAGCACAGGTTTGAAGTCATGCCAAGAGTCGCACCTCCCGATCCCGTCCCGGTCTCGGGACGGGGAGGGCGGGCTTTGAACCCGTGGACGGTTACATAAATGATAAATGAAAAGGCTTCCAAGATTAAATTGCTTTTGCTCGATGTGGACGGAGTTATGACAGACGGACGTATCACCATTAATGATCGGGGAGAAGAGACCAAGGCCTTTAATGTAAAGGATGGCCTGGGGTTGAAAATGCTTATGTTCAGCGGTTTGGAGGTGGCGATTGTGACAGGCCGGAGATCACAGGCCCTGGCACACCGCTCCAGGG
>JBARSG010000250.1:0-5698 GCA_049644625.1 Desulfobacterales bacterium
TCCTTGATCGAGGTGTGCATTTCGAGCAAGTCACCATAGTAGGCCGGAATAAAAAAGCGGCAATCCGCTGCTACTTTGGGCATGCCGAATTTTTCTTCCTGGTTGCGAAAAAATGTTCTCGGTGATATCCCTATGTGGCGCAGGAATTCTTCGATGCCCTGATGAAAATAACGAAAATAGGCAACAAAGTAAACAACGCCATACGGGTCGGTATCCCCGAAAAAAACCTGTACTTTGGTCTTATGAATGAGCATGTTACACCTCCTGTAAATTGGTTCGCTTATAGCGGTATAAAATTTCAGAGACGTTACATATACACTAACTTGTATAAAAAAGAGGTAATGATGCGATTTCTCAAATCTTTTGTTTTGGCCTTTCTTCTTATCCTTATATCCCTGAACCCGGCGGCCTGGTCCGCTGAAAATGTCGGGATCGAAATGGTTCGACTGCAAACTGCCGACGAAATCACGCTAACGGGTGTTTTACGCCGGCCCCATACGGCTCAAAATAACGCCGGTGTGGTAATGATCCACGGTTACAGCGGCAACTTCTACTCAGGTGTCATGGCTTTTCTCCCGGAAGCGATAGCTGATTGCGGTTTTGCCGTTCTGGCGTTAAATATGCGCGACCATGATCGCGTTCCCAAAAAGAACCTGTTTGAAGAGAACCGTTACGACATCGCCGCCGCAGTCGATGAAATGGACCGGCGGGGGTGCCACCCCATATTCCTGTATGGCCACAGCATGGGAACCAATCGAGTGCTTTATTACCATACAACCACAAAAGATCCCAGAATTGCAGGCATAATCCTAACCGGACCACCAGGTAACCTGTATGAATGGAATGTAAGAATTTTCGGTCAGGAGTCGGCAGCACGGGTACTTGGACAAGCCCTAAAACTGAAGGGCAACGGCAAAGGAAATGAATGGATGCTTATCGATCTCGGTCCTCTTGGCAAGACCCTTTACACTGCTAATCACCTGGTAAGCCTGAGGGGACCGGAAACTGTTTCTGATCCGTTTAAAAACATCGCCAAAATTTCCAAGCCTATTCTCATTGTTCACGGACTTGCCGACCGACTGGCGCTCCCTGAGGTGGCGGATCAGCTTCGACAAAGTGCCGGGACCGAAACCCAGGTTAAAGTGGTCAAAATTGCCGGCGCTGATCACCGCTTCCTCGGAAGCCAGCAGGAACTTTCGAATACCATCTGCCGATGGTTGCTAAAACAGGTCGCCCGTTAAAAATCCGGTCTAACTCAGAAACATTTCTCAAGATCGCCGATTAGATTTTTGATATCCGGTTTTGATAAGTTAGTGCTTAAGAAACCTCATGTAAACTGTTACGTACTTGGGAGTAGATATCGGGAGCCATGACAAGAAGGTGATCATTGATCTTTTGACCGTCCAGGTATTCGTTAAGGAAAAAATCACTCCCATCAATCTTGCAGATTTTTCCTCCCGCCGCCTCAAGAATGATACCGGATGCCGCAAGATCCTGGTACGACTCGTTGGCAATAACGGCAGCTTCCGCGCGACCCATGGCAACATAGCATATGTGAGCACCGGTACATCCCAAGTCGCGGATTTTACCCGGAAATGTGGATCGATAACGGCGGTGAAACCGGGAGTAGGTGAAAAGAAGGCTCTCGTCGTTAATAGTTTTTTTGTCTGATACGTGGATTTCTTCTTTTCCCAGAAAAGCTTTTTTTTCGGCCTGTGCATAAAAAAGATCACCGGTTGCCGGCATATAAAATATACCGAAAACGGGCCAAAAATTCTCGATAAGTGCAAGAGAAATGCCCCAGATGGGGATTCCCGCTTGAAAATTTGAAACACCATCTAAGGGATCAAAGATCCACAAATAACGCTTTTCATCATGAGTATAGTCTTTGTTGGTTTGATTGTTTCTAAACACCTGATGTTTGGGGAAATGACTGTTGAGCTGATCCTGAAAAAATTCCATCAGATGAAAATCCGCTTCTGTCACCAGATCTTCATCGAATTTAATATCGGGGTTTCCTTTACCATAATAGGAAAGAGCTTCTTTACCTGAACGACGGATAACTTCCATTGCAAATTGAGTTAAATTTTTAATCCCAGGACGTTTTATGCCCATTTTTAATCCCTGTTTTATAATTTAACAATAGATTATGAATTTGGGTCAATATCAACAATTAATACACCAGAGCTTATTGAGAAATTACTATGTGTTAAGATAATATGACAAGAAAACACAATAAAACGCTAAAATTCTCCGAGTGGTCTTTTAAATGTAAATTTGGCAGGATCCTGGACCAATTTCCGGCATGCGGTTTTTGTGTTTCCACCCAGAGCTGAAAATGGGAGAGATACTATAAAAACGGCGGTGCCCAACACACTGGCAACGATTCCCAAGGGCCTGACAACGAAAAAGTCAGCGGCCATGGCTTCGGCACTGACATTGTTATCCATAGTCTTGCTTTGCGCAAGAGCGGAAGTTCCGAATGGAATAAAGATCATGGCTGCAATTAACAAAAAGACCATGTATTGTTTTCCTATTTTATGCATATCTTCCTCCTTTAGCAAATTATACGCTTTTTATGATAGTAATACATTTGTGACAACGGACCAGGGTTTCCGCTTATCTTTATTTTGATATGGTTGAAAAATATCGATGATAACGCTATATTTTGTCTGCATTGTGATCGAATTGAGGCGTTTGATAAAATGTCTAATTTTCACAGGAAGTTTGCATAATATATTTTAAAGAAAAGCGTCTTCAGTGTCAAGGGAAAAGGGGGAGCATTAGAATTGGTTTTGCTTTACATGAACATAACCCGGACAAACCGGAATTAAAAAGTATTGAAAATTGAATATTGACAATTGAAAATTTAAAGAAGTCGCTTCGCTCCATTATTTTGATATGGATAATTTCAAAATTGGATGAATTCCTTAACTATTCAATCTTCAATCGAAAATATTCAATTATTCGCGATAAAGAAATTAGGCTGTTTAGAATTTTTTACCATAAAAAGCCCAAAATTTACAACTAAGCCTAACCAGGACAAACTGAAGAAAATGGCATCATCTTTGACTTACATAGAAGTCGCTATAGCGCTTCCGGTATACAACACCTATACTTACAGCGTCCCGGAAACTCTTCATGAACTGGTCGCCACGGGAAAAAGGGTGCTGGTCCCATTCGGTCAGCGCAGGGTAACCGGATATGTTTTGGGCTCAGGAAAGGATATCAATCAGGAAGGGATAAAAACTGCCCTGGATATTCTTGATGAAAAGCCGCTTTTTCCTTCATCCATGATTCCGTTCTTCAGATGGACCGCTGATTACTACCTGCATCCTATAGGAGATGTTATCAAATGTGCTCTGCCCGGAGGCTTAAATCTTTACGACTTTTTCACCATTGCAATAACGGAAAAAGGGGAAGGTGCTCGTTTAAATAATTCTGTCACATCTCTGGAAAACCAGATCTTAAATCGGCTGAAAACCGGGCACTGCCGCTTCAAAGACCTTAATAAAGATTTTAATCAGCATATCCCCAATGCCTTAATTCATTCCATGGAAAGACGGGGGGTTATTGTTTGCAATCGCAAGCTCAAAGGTGGGGCCACTAAACCCAAGATGGAGCGATATGTGTCATTACTCGGTTCAGATATTCCCATGGAACGGCTTTCCGATTCAAGAAAAAAAATCATTGAGACACTCAAAACTTTCGATGAAATCTCCGTAAAAAAATTACAAGAACGGGTTCCTTCTGCTTCAAGATTAATAAAATCTCTTGAAATGGACGGGCATGTTTCGATTTTTCAGAAAAAGGTGTATCGGGATCCCTTCGGTGAACCCATAGCACCCGACACCGCTCACACACTTACAAAAGAACAGAAAAGCGTGATCCATACCGTAACTGAATCCCTTGGTCGGAAATTTACAACCTGCCTTCTGGCAGGAGTCACGGGAAGCGGAAAGACAGAAGTTTATATGCAGCTTGCTGCAAAAGCTTTAAACCTGGGCTATTCCGTGCTGGTCCTGGTCCCTGAGATTGCCCTTATATCCCAGATGGAACGCCGCTTCCGAGCCCGGTTTGGAGAGTGTGTTGCCATTCTTCACAGCGGTCTTTCGGCCGGAGAGCGCTATGATCAGTGGATGCGCATCGCTTGCCGGGAGGCGACTATCGCTATCGGTGCAAGATCCGCTGTATTTGCACCTTTTACGAATATCGGCATCATTATCGTTGACGAGGAACATGATACCTCCTACAAGCAGGAGGGGGGGCTGCGGTATAATGCCAGGGATCTCGCCATTGTGAGGGCAAAGCTTAATGACGGCGTTGTCCTGCTGGGGTCTGCTACGCCCTCCATACAGTCGTATTATAATACGACCACAAAAAAATTTAAGGCGGTCACATTAAAAAACAGGGTTGAAAAACGACCCCTCCCGGAGATCACCGTAGTCGATCTATGCAAAAGCAAAGATGCTCGCGGAATTCGACGTTTCATTACACCGGAACTTCAGCGAGAAATGAAAGCAACGCTTGATCGAGGCGAGCAGGTTCTTCTTTTTCTAAACCGTCGCGGCTTTGCCAGTTATCCGGTTTGCGCGGCCTGTGGTGAAGCCATAAGATGCAAAAATTGTGATATTTCACTTACCCTGCATCAGAAGGTCAATGCATACAAATGTCATTACTGCGGTTATTCACGGGCGTCCACATCACACTGCACGTCTTGCGGGTCCAGCAAAATCCTGCTGTTGGGTATGGGAACCGAAAAGGTGGAAGCCGCCGTAAAATCTTTTTTTCCCGATGCCAGAACCGCCAGAATGGATCGAGATACCACCCGGCGAAAAGGTTCAATTCTAAAAATTCTGAAAGGTCTTAGAAACCAGACCACAGATATTCTTGTGGGAACTCAGATGGTCGCAAAAGGCCATGACTTTCCCAATATTACTCTGGTGGGCATTATTTGCGCGGATCTTTCGCTCAACTTTCCGGATTTTAGAGCCGGGGAGCGAACCTTTCAGCTGTTAGCCCAGGTTGCCGGAAGAGCCGGGCGGGGAACTGCTTCCGGCCGGGTGATCCTTCAGACTTATAACCCAAATCATTTCGCCATCTTATCTGCAACAAACCAGGATTTTCAATCCTTTTACAGCCAGGAGATAAGTTTCCGAAAGAGCCTGAATTATCCCCCATTTTCAAGGATGGTCCAGCTCAGAATATCAGGGAAAGACCCGGAAAAAACCCGGCAGCATGCCCAGGCTATCGGGGATCTTTGTCAGACGTTGAAAAAAAACAATCATTCTTTTTTAAAGTCCGTGGAAATACTGGGACCCATTGAAGCCTCACTTCCTAAAATCGCAAAACAATACCGGTGGCAGATCCTTTTAAAATGCCCGAGCATAAAACAGCTTCACCGGTTTCTTCACCAGATGTGGTTTGAGAAAAAAGCAAACATCAGCATCCGCGATGTTAATGTGGTGCTGGATGTAGATCCATTTTTTATGATGTGAAAGCATCGCTCAAACACTTAATTAGTGTGATGCTGATGCAAGATACAGGCACGGAACATTGACCGAAAAACCGGAATTTGGGGAAAGTGACAAACACAAGATGTCGAGGGCAAATCTGGATTAGGCAATAATCCTTAACAAGAGCGATCGATATCTAAATAGTATCACAAGCTATTGACATTACAAAATATTTCATGTAC
>JBARSG010000251.1:0-2354 GCA_049644625.1 Desulfobacterales bacterium
AATCGAGTCAAAACTCGATTAGGTGTTATTCGTTATTCGTTAATAGTTATTGGTTTTCTGATATCTAAAATTTGAATTATATGTCACTGTTGATAGATATGCTTGATCCTTAAGTTGCCTTTTGATATGCAATACTGGTTATATTAAATCCGTGTAAATCAAAAAGCAAATCCGGTTGTCGATCGTGATTCGGAAGTCCGGGAAAAGCGGGTTGAGATGATGATACGAAATAAAAATATTTGGCATAAAGAGGGTACCAAGGGGAGAACGCCCGGAAATCATCCGGATCAGGAGATTATGGTTCCATTTGGTTTTCAGCAAATTCTCAAAAAAGAGAAAGTCGGCCGTACCATGCGGCATTTCAACACGGTCGCCACCAAATACGATTTCATGAACACCCTGCTAAGTTTCGGCATCCACTACCTGTGGAAGAGAACGGCCATTGAAATGATGCATCTGAAACCCGGTGACCGGGTGCTTGACGTCTGCGGTGGCACCGGCGATCTGGCTGTGTTGGCAGCCAAGTCTGTCGATATTTCCGGGAAAGTTATCATTTACGACATCAACCGTAAAATGATGCAGGTCGGACGTGACAAACGGAATCGATCAGCCCAGAGAAACCGTATCGAGTTTATCCAGGGAGATGCCGAGTCGATCTCATTTCCGGATGATACATTTGATGCGGCCATGGTCGGCTTTGGAATACGAAATTTGACCCATATGGATTTTGGATTCCAAGAAATGCATCGTATTCTTAAACCCGGTGGAAAAATAATGTGCCTGGAGTTTTCAAAACCAACCGCTTCATTGTTTCGATGGCTGTATGATGTATACTCTTTTCATGTGATGCCCTTTCTCGGGAAGGTTTTGGTGGGTTCCCGGCAGGCGTATACGCTTTTACCCGAGAGCATACGTATGTTTCCGCTGCCGGAAGAATTGTCGGCCCTTTTAAGGGACGTTGGTTTTCATAAGGTTACCTATCGGAGACTGACCAACGGGATCGCTGTTGTCCATGTGGCTGAAAAACGTTAAAACGCATCTTAAAAAATGTGTATAAAATTAGAGCATTGATTTAATTGTGACGATCGCCAGAAGGGATACAGGATAATAACTGGCTTTGTTGAACAGGGTCATAACCTCCCGGCGTTCTTTGGTTTTGTATAGCTTCACCGCGGGATTTAGCAACAGATACCCCCCCGCAAACACGGCGGCCAGAATATAGGGAATTTCAAATCGTACCCGGGTCACAAAAAACAGAGTCACAGTCAATATCATCGCAAGTATAATCGACCATAGGATAATAAAATTCGCCCGTTCAAGACCGAGACGCACGGGAATGGTTTGTGCATTGAGTTGCCTGTCTTCTTCAATGTCGGTCCAGTCCGCCGGAATGTTTTGGCCGCCGATTTCCCAAAAAAACAGGCACAGGAAAAGGATTAAGATAAAAACCAGGGACGGGTTGGGATCTACGGCAAACACGGCAGCCAATGCGCCGGTTGTTTTAACGCCTCCGCTAACAATCGTTCGAAAATGACTGACCCGCCACATGAGACAATAAACGCTCTCCAAAAGAGCGCCGGCCAAAAATATTGCCGCACACACGGGGTTTAACATATATGCGCCAAGCAGCGCCAGGATTCCCCAGGCCAGTGACCATGCAAGTCCTTCTTTAAAACTGAGGAATCCCTGGGCAATGGGATGACGCACCAGAACCGCGTCCAGGTAATCATCGTAATCCTGAAAGCCTCCTCGTTTCAGTTTTTCTTTATCCACCCGATGATCAACCACATCGTTTAAGGCGTAAACAGCGGTGTAACCCGCAAAGGTCGTAATCAGGCCTAAAACCATCACATACAGGGAAGGGAACCCCCCGATCCATAGGAGCGCCGCGAAGGCGGGCGTGGCCATGTCCAATAGACCGTGCGGTGTGCGGGAGAGCGCCCAAAACAGTTTTATTCGAGACAGGCCGTTATAGATGGTAGATACGGATGGTTTGTTCATAAAGCCTTTTGCTATGTTCGATGTTATAGTTCTATCCGAAACCGCTTAAACCGTATAACATGCCTTCAATAAATGCGTCAAGCAATAGGCGCAACGGTTCAGGTCAAACGCATTTGATTTCGGTGCAGCGGAGCGACGGCGTGTTTCTCTTGGAAACCGGCTGACTGTTTGAAGGGTTTTAGAACACGTTAGCCCGAGCCGAATGAAATTACGGCCTAAAAAATCAATGGGATACTTTAGCCACAAATTGTTCTTAATAACTTTGGCGCGGCTCGGGCTTACAGCTGCTTAAGCACAAGTTTCAGTCGGTTGGAAAGAGATATACGCCGTCGTGGAGCGTTCTCCCTGTATTG
>JBARSG010000252.1:0-6335 GCA_049644625.1 Desulfobacterales bacterium
GAGCCTAGCCAGGTCATCGGCTTTGTTAAATGTGAATGTCCGGGCCGATCCTTGGCCTCCAACATGGGCGTAGCTATAAAAATGTCGGAAATGAAACCGGACAAGATATACCTTAGTTCTTGTCTTGTTAATGCAAAACCTGGTTGCCCTTATAGCGATGCCAAGGAACTCTCTAAAATTCTGGAGGAAAAAACCGGTATCGAGGTGGTTTTGGGCACACATGATTATCATTAGCCCGATCTTGATTATCTTTGTTCGCAAGTTTTAAGTTCATCGCCTCTCTTACTTCCCGCTTACTTCCGGTGGAAAAGGAGAGTATGGTTGATTTGGCTGCTCCAAAACTTCCATTTTTCACCGGTGTGCAAATATTGACGCCCGGCGTTTATATTGCGATGAACGGACGCATCTTTGACTCGGATAGGGTCAGGAAAAATCCTGATAAGAATCGGTTTGAAATCGTGGAGGAGTAACCATGCCCAAAAGTTTAAATACCAGCGTCCGGAAAGTAGAAAAGGCACTCAAGGCTCACGGTCTTGAATGTCGGGTGCTAAATATGAAGGAAACCACCCGCAGTGCTCAAGACGCGGCCAACTCTTTGGGCTGTCGGGTAGAACAGATTGTTAAATCTCTTGTTTTTATGGGCAAAAAGACTAAAAAAGCGATTCTGGTTGTTGCCAGCGGCGCAAATCGGGTCAATACAAAAAAAATCCGAAATCTCCTTTCCGAACCCATAAAGATGGCGGACCCCGATTTTGTCCGTGCAAAAACCGGTTTTGCCGTTGGCGGTGTTCCGCCTCTGGGTCATTCCAGCCCCCTGGAAACATTTATCGATGAAGATCTTCTCAAATACCCGGAGATCTGGGCGGCTGCCGGATCCTCCAATACAATGTTCAAGCTTTCGCCGGATGATCTTCAAAAAATAACAGAAGGACAGGTAATTTCTGTCACGTGAGGTATTCGCAAATCAGTTTAAATAGTGCTGTTGTTCACTCCTGAAAATGGGAATGTATTTCTTGGCGGGCCCTAAAATTCCTTGTATATTCTTGCCAGCGGGTGACCCGGAGCTTTTATGGACAGATCCAAAAAATGTTCTTTGTGGCTTAGTGTCTTTGTAGCAAATAATTTTTAAGCGAGCCCTTAGCTCATAAACACAGACAGTACGTTTTTTCTTGCATTGGCATGCTGTATGGTTATCTGAATCAGGTCCTCGGGCTTCAAATCTATACCGCTGGATAAGGGCAGGTCGCATTCTATCATGTATTCGGATATGAGTATCTGGCAGGTGTTTCTCTTTTTGTACAGCACAACGGCCTCTTCTTTTTGCCCGATTCGTCTTTCAAGGTATTTCAAGAGCCAGTACCGGTGGCGGTTGAATTGAAGCTTTGATACACAGCTCATCGGCTCTTCAAGCACCTGTATGATATGATCTATTTCTTTCATGGTATAAGGCGCTTCCAGGCCGAGGACCGCCCGTATCTGCCGCTGAGTGGCCAGATCAAAATATTTCCGGATGGGTGACGTTGCGGTAACATAGGCATCCAGACCCAATCCCGAATGATGTTCAGGCTTCGGGTTTAGCACAAAACGGCTTAACAGCCTTCGCTGCATACAGTTTTGGAATAGAGAGCCTTCAGTTCCCTTGTAGAGTCGTTCACGGGGCGCGGTTTGAGACCTGTATATTGCCGGAGCGTTATGTTGGGCCAGGAATTTGGCCATGAGCCAGTTTGCCATGATCATTATTTCCGAAACCAGCATCCTTCCGGGACTTTCCCTATTCACTCTGTTTACGGTAACTTCATTATTCTCATCGACCCATACATTAATATCCGGCAACGTGATCTGAACCGCTCCTGCAGCCATCCGGTTCTGACGGAATTGTTCTGCGATATCACGGAGTATAATAATTTCCTTACTGTCTTGAGCAATGATATTAACATCGTAATAAGTGAGCTGGTGCTCTACCCGAATCAGGCTCGGAATTATTTCATAGTCGATGATTTCGCAGAATTTGCTTAAATTCACCATAATGCTGATGGCCGGGCGTAATTGTCCGGCTTTCAGGCTGCAAAGATTTTCGGCAAGACAGGCCGGAATCATCGGTATTTTCTGATCGGGCATATAAATTGAGCTGCCACGGACCAAAGCCTCTTGATCGATACGATCTCCTTTTTTAATAAAATGCCCCACATCGATAATATGAATCCCGAGGCAATAATGATCACCATGATCTTCTATACTGATGGCATCATCGAAATCTAAAGTTGCCTGGCCGTCGATGGTCATCAACGAAAGCCCGGTCAAATCTTTGCGCACGGGGCTATCCGAAAACTCCTGCTGTGAATCGGCCAGTTCCGTTGCGCTTTCCATGACATTGCCGGGGAAAGACGTTGAGAGATTATATTTATAAAGATCCGTATTTTCGTTTTTATCAAAAACGCCCAGCTTAACCGAAACCTGAAAGATTCCTTCATCAGGATCGATGCCGGCCTTTGCAAGCATTGCTTTGCCAAGGTTATACGTTTTGCTTTCCTTTTGGAAAAGATAAAATGATTTCAGGATGTTTATAATTTGGGTTTTGTTTTCGGGCGGGGAAGAGGGAGTATTATTCAAGACGTTTTTAAGCCATTCTCCGCCCTCTTTGATCATCCGATTTCTGCGCGCTGTTTCTCTTTCCTGAACGATCTTTTGTTCAACCTGATCTTCCGTATTGGGAAAAAAGCGATCATGGTTAAATTTAAAATAAAGTCTGTTTGAAAAAAATGCCCTGACAACCGCAGACTCGTGATCGCAACTCGGACTTTCCGGGAAACATAATCCGGTCATTGTGTCCAGATCGATCCATTCTTGTTCCGTGTTTAAAACTTCCCATAATTCCTTGATATTTATGTGACTTATTAATGCGTTCCGCCGGCTTGCTATCTCCTTTAAGGTATGGACCATGGCACTTCTTAAAATGGAGGGATCCAGACGCATTTCGCACTTATGTGACAGACGACTTGCCGAAAGGTTGACTTCCCGGTTGGCTTCGGTCAGAAGTCTCAGTCTCTGATTCTTGACTTCAAGAACAACCGCACAAATAATTTTCTTGCTGTCGATATATTCAACTACATTTCCTGATTCCATAGCTGGGTACCATACCAATGACTGCTGTGAAAGTCAATGTAAGGTGAACCGTCAAGATCCTTCGCTCTATTTTTTATTCGAGCCAAAAGACAAGTAAGATGGGGAAATTTATTATTTTCCGTGGCCATAATTCAAAAAAAGAATTTGACTTTATGTTATCTTCTGGTTATCAAAAATGGTTTCCATAAAAATTTTGTAAGGGGTATATATTTTTATGATTACACTCGATTTTAAAAAGATGGGCGGATTGATACCGGCCATTGTTCAGGATTATGAAACCGGTGAGGTTTTAATGCTGGCGTTTATGAATCAAGACGCTTGGGAAGCAACGCTTGCCACCGGGAATGTCACTTATTACAGCCGCACCAGACAAACGCTCTGGATAAAAGGAAAAACGTCCGGAAATATGCAGCTTGTAAAAGAAATCATGATCGATTGTGATGATGATACGGTATTGCTGAAAGTTGAACAGGTCGGGGGCGCGGCCTGTCACATGGGCTATAGAAGCTGTTTTTTTAAAAAGGTCGAAGATGGAGCAATCCGGATTATGGGAGAACCGGTATTTAATCCTGAGGAGGTATATAAAAAATGACAACGCCTTTAAAACTGGGGATTCCCAAGGGAAGCCTGCAAAACGCAACCATAGACCTGTTCAAGCGTTCCGGATGGAAGATTAATGTCAACAGCAGAAGCTATTTCCCCGAAATAAATGATGATACCATCGAATGCACCCTGTGCAGGGCTCAGGAAATGTCCCGGCATGTTGAAAACGGCACCCTGGATGCCGGACTTACGGGCAAGGACTGGATCGCTGAAAACAAATCTGATGTCCACGTGATTACCGATCTTGTCTACTCCAAAACAAGTGCCAGGCCTGCACGATGGGTACTGGCGGTTGCCCCGGATTCTCCCATTAAAAAACTTGAGGATCTTGAGGGGAAAAAAATATCGACCGAACTGGTTGAATATACCAAAAATTATTTTTCTGAACGTAACATTAATGTCACCGTTGAATTTTCCTGGGGAGCCACAGAAGCAAAAATCATTTCCGGTCTTGCCGATGCCATCGTGGAAGTCACTGAGACGGAAAGCACCATTAAGGCCCACGGGCTGAAAATTATCCATGAATTTATGCAGACCTGTACTCAGCTCATCGCCAACCGCGATTCATGGAAGGATCCCGAAAAAAAAGAAAAACTTGAACAGATCGCTCTGTTACTCAAAGGTGCGCTCGTAGCTGAAAAGCTTGTGGGCCTTAAAATGAATGTTTCGGACACTCGCCTTGAAAAGGTTGTATCCTTGCTTCCCAGTCTCAATGCGCCAACGGTTGCACCGCTTTACAACTCAAACTGGTTTTCTGTGGAAACGGTGGTGGATACCAGTATTGTCAGAGACCTTATCCCAAAGCTTTTGAAACACGGTGCTGAGGGCATTATAGAATACCCTCTCAATAAAGTTGTTTAAGGAACAGAAATGATATCCCATCGAACCAAAGAAATGACCCCTTTCATCGTAATGGACGTCCTGGAGAAGGCCCATGAAATGGAACGTCAGGGGGTTCATGTGATCCACCTGGAAGTTGGCGAGCCTGATTTTGACACCCCTCAATGTATTAAGGATGCTGCCTGCAGGGCACTGGACAACGGCCATACCCATTATACACACAGCCTGGGCATGATAGAGCTCAGAGAAGCCATCAGTGAACATTATTTAAAAACATACGGCGTGTCGGTGGATCCCGATCAGATCGTAATATCATCAGGCACTTCTCCGGCCATGTTTGTCATGTTCTCCGCCCTTCTGGAAAAAGGAGACCAGGTCATTGTCTCAGATCCCCATTATGCCTGCTATCCTAATTTTATAAAATTCGTGCAGGGCGAGCCCGTATTCATCCCCGTGTACGAGGAAGACGGTTTTCAATACCGACCCGAAGCCATTGAAAAAAAGATCACCCGGAAAACAAAAGGAATATTGATCAACTCTCCGTCGAATCCAACCGGAAACCTGCTTTCCAAAGAGCGAATGGAGGCAATTGCGGCCCTTTCTTTAAAACCGGACTCACCGTATATTATCTCGGATGAAATCTATCATGGCCTGGTTTACGAGGGAAAAGAACACTCTATTCTGGAATTTACGGAAAAAGCGTTTGTCTTCAACGGGTTTTCAAAGCTCTATGCAATGACCGGCTTGCGACTCGGTTACATGATCGCACCCAAACATTTCATTCGCCCCATACAAAAGCTTCAACAAAATTTTTTTATTTCTGCCAATGCCATGGTTCAAGTCGCCGGAATCGCCGCTTTTAAGGAGGCCGAGGAAGATATTTTGCGCATGAAACGGATTTATAATGAACGAAGACAATTCATGATCCGCCGCCTTAAAGATATGGGTCTCGGGATTACCGTGGAGCCCACAGGGGCTTTTTATGTGTTTGCAAATGCAAAACACATTTCCGGTGACTCGTATAAACTCGCCTTTGACATTCTTGAAAAAGCGCATGTGGGTGTGGCACCCGGCATCGATTTCGGAAAAAACGGCGAAGGATACCTTCGATTTTCATATGCAACCTCTATGGAAAACATCGCCCAGGGAATGGACCGGCTGGAAAATTATTTTAAAAAAATCGACATTTCCTGATCCAAGCTTCCTAATTCAAGATTTTCCTATGTTTTTTTTAGTGAGCCCTTAGCTTAATCCGATGGCTAATATTCTATTCTGCCAAATATAGTCCTGAGTCCGTTGTTTCAAAATAACCAGAGGTGTAGCGCCGATTTGCTCCCGGCATCTCACAACCACTTTCCTAAAAAAACGCCATTTTCATATAAATATAGCCATTCTAATCAAAAGTTCTTTTGCATATTTCAGATCCTACAATTCGTTTTGTGACATGGGCATTTTGCTTGGCTCTCCTTCGGGCTTAACTCTATCGGTGAACGCCATTTGTTCCACTCTTTACGGGTCCACTTTTATCTTTTGCATCTAAAATCTAAGGCGCATATAATCAATAGAATCCCAGTAATGTAAGTTCCGTGGGTTCCGGGACGATGGTGAAATATTGACATTTAATCCTTATTTATGACGCTGCCAACTCTCAGGCAAGCTTTTATGATATGATTTTTAAAATTTCCTTCCAAATTAATTCGCTATGATTATCAGAGCGCCCTCGTATTACCGCTTTACTTACGGCAGATGGTGATATGCCAAGCCCCCTG
>JBARSG010000253.1:0-7279 GCA_049644625.1 Desulfobacterales bacterium
TTATTCATCAGATCAAGCATCATTTTCCCTTAAAAAAGTCACAAAAAAAGCCACTGACAGGATAGAAAAAGAGGTCATTTCATTCGTTCTTGATAAAACGGGTTGGAATCGTACGAATGCAAGTAAAATTTTAAAAATCAGTTATAAAACAATCCTTTATAAAATCAACGACCTTAAAATAAAACGGCACAACGAATAAATAAAAGTAACCAGTTGCTTCAACAGGAAATCTTCAATAGATTTACCGCCAACGGAGATGCCGGTCTTCTTTATAATGCCAGGCTCCGAATACATAAGCGCTGAATTGCTTGAAACTGTATGGTCAAAACTGAATACGGTATTTACGCAGCCAATAAAATCGCACAAAGGAACCGTTGAAAAATTTATTTAATATAAAACATTTTTTGATTTAAGCTGGTTATGTATGTTAAAAAAATTGAGGGAAATAAAAAAAGAGGTAAAATATGATCATAGCGGTAATGAGTGACAGTCACGATAACATCTGGAATTTGCGTGACGCTCTTGCAATAATCAAGAAACGAAATGCTGAAATGATAATTCATTGCGGTGATTTTATAGCACCCTTCACACTGACGGAACTCGATCAGAGCGGCATTCCGGTTCACGGTGTGTTCGGAAACAACGACGGGGATAAGTATCTTCTCACAAAGTTCTCTCTTACGTCTTTAACAAACGTCACCCTTTATGATCCCGTGGGTCTGGTTGAAACAGACGGCTTTAAGATAGGTTTCACACATCATGGCATTGTGGGAGAAGGACTTGCATCCGGCGGTAAGTTCAACCTTGTCTGTTTCGGTCATTCCCATAAGTATTTTTTCAAAAAAATTGGCCGGACCATTCTTTTAAATCCCGGTGAAATAATGGGAAAAGACGGTTTTCCAAGTTTCTGTCTTGTTGATACGGATACGGTCAACGTTGAAAAAATCGAGTTAAAAAAACCTGGTTCATGCCGGAGGAAAAATGAAAAAGATGCGTCTTGACATTCAACAGCATGCAACTTAAATAAATATTCATGTTTTGGCAGTTTGGCGGATGGAATTGCCATGGACCGAGCTGCTGAAAACGCACCGAAGATTAATTTTTATGAGGATTGTATATATGAAGAAGAAAGCTCTTTTTGTATTTGCTCTCGCATGTTTCACTCTTTCTTTTCAAACCGGCTCTTTCGGAACCGAAAATAAAACCCTCAACTTGCCGTCCGTTTTTGTCACGGAAAGTCGTTTTAAGTTTGGTCCGGTTTTAGAGGGAACTGAAATAACACACGATTTTATCGTGCAAAACAAGGGAACCGCTCCGTTGAAGATTGAAAAAGTCAGAACCGGGTGAGGGTGTGCTGCTGTCTCTTATACGAGGCAAATTCCTCCCGGCGGTGAGGGAAAAATTACCATTAAAGTCAATACCAATGGATATGGCGGCAGAACGTTAACAAAAAGAATAACGGTCAAAACAGATTCCACGGTGACTCCCTTGTTACACCTGACAGTTATTGGCAACATCAATAATTTTGTTACCATAATACCCAATAGAGTCACTTTGAGGGGTTTTACCGGAGATTCCACAGTGAGAACGGTAAAAATAATTCCCGAAGAAAAGTATCCTTTCAAAATGGTTGGAGATCGGGCCGTCCGCAAAAAATACATTCGCTATGAACTGGAGGAGGCCAAGCGATCAGAAAAGACAGAGTATGTTCTGACAGTCGCCAATCTGAAAAAAGAAAAGGGCCGCTACTTCGACACAATAACATTAAAAACAGATAGCAAAATACGGCCGGAGATTAGAATCCGTGTGTACGGTAATATTCTTGACCGGCCGCCCGGCGGTAAAAAATAGCCATGAAACATATTAAAATGGTTGCTTTTGATTGTGACGGTGTCATGTTTGATACAACAGAAGCAAACACCGCTTATTATAACCAAATTTTGGGCCATTTCGGCCGGCCCGCCCTTACTGCCGAGCAGTTTGCATACTGTCACAGCCATACCGCAGACCAGGCAATTGCGAATCTGTTTCCCGATGAAGAGGGGTTCAGAGCGGCACAAGCCTATCGCAACCGCATGAGCTATGTTCCGTTTTTAAAATATATGGAAATGGAGCCGTATTTAAAGCCTTTAATCGAACTGCTCCGTCCCAGATACAAAACCGCCGTTGCCACAAACCGATCAGACACGATGGACCGAGTTATCAGCGAACACGGTCTGGAAGGGTATTTTGATCTTGTTGTTTGTGCCGGTGACGTGGATCATCCCAAACCACATCCTGATCAACTGATCAAGATTCTAGAGCATTTCGGGATAGAGCCATATAATTCCCTTTATGTGGGAGATTCGGAACTGGATGAAATTGCGGCAAAGGCGGCGGGGGTGCCCTTTGTGGCTTATAAAAACAGGTCCCTTTCCGCCGACTTTCATATCCAAAGCCTGAAACAAATCGCAGAGATTCTTGAGATATAGATGAAGACTGCTGCAGCCCATTTGATTCTTTTCATGGTCTTACTTTGTCCGGTGAAGGTCGCATCGGCAGGAAATATCGATGATATTCGATCTGTCGTATACGCCTGGGCCGATGCCTGGCAAAACCGGAATATCCAGCGCTACGTGTCTTTCTATAGCCCGGAATTCCGGTCAAAAGGACTCGATTTTAATGGCTGGCTGCAAAAGAAAACCGATTTTTTTCAAAGGCCCGGCCATATCCGTGTGGAAATATCCGACCTGTGGGTCTTTATCGAAGGCAAAAATGCCACCGCCAGGTTTATTCAACGGTATCAGGGCCCAAACGTATCGGATGTGGGAGAAAAAACACTGGTACTGGTTTATTCTAAAGATCAATGGAGGATCGTCTCTGAACAGTGGACGCCGCTGGCAATGCCTGTCCGAATTACCAGAAATCAGGAGATTTCTTTAAACCGGCAAAAATATAACGCCGATAATCGACCATCTGAGACGGCTATCCGGAAACGTAAGATTGACGCGGAACCACCGAATAAAACCATTGTTAAAAGCATTAAACTCAAAACTGCAAAGGATCATGACGAGGTTTTTATTGCTTTGAATACTTTTTCTATTCCGGAGGTCCAGTCCATAGAAGGGGAAAACCCACGAATTATTGTCAATATTAATAAGGTTTCTTCATGGAGGGGACAGGACAACATCCCGGTTAACGGGAACTTGATCAAGCAGATACGAACTTACCTACACCGTGACACTGAAAAACTTCGCATTATTTTGGACCTCAAATATTCTGATGATTACATTATCGATCAGACCTATGACAGAAAAGCAAACATTTACTCTATTTCAGTCAGATAAATTTTTCCATGACCGATACACCCGATCCTATTCCATAAAGGAAACCACACTCCTGTTTATTCGGGCTGCTATTGATTTCCTAAACCATTGTGCTCCCCGCAGTCCGGGCACTGCCAGGTTATACCGTTGCACGACATACCCCAGAAATTTTCCAACATGCATTCCTGGCAAATGGCAAAGCCACAGCGACATCTCCAGCAAAAAGGGGCCCCCTTTTTGCAACAATAACAGTTGCTCTGCTTGGCTTTTCGTCGCTTTTCTCTATAAGCCGTTCTCGTTGCAGAGCCTCTCATGTTCAACCTTTATACACCTGTCCATGACAACATCAATCTCCGCTGCCGTCAATAGATCTGCTGCTTCCCGGTTCTCTATATTAAGCTGCATCCAGAAAACCTTTGGTTTAAGCCGGATGGCCTCGTGTGCATGGGGAATGATCTGTGAAGGATTTCTGAATACGTTGACAATATCCACGGGTTTTTTGATATCATCAAGGGATCTATAAACTTTTTCCCCGAGGATTTCTTTTTGAGCAGGCCGGACCGGGACGATCCTGTACCCATGATCCTTTAGATATCTGGCGACCCTATTGGAGTCTCTTTCAGGTTTGGGATTCAAACCGAGAATAGCGATGGTCTTCGCGTTTTTAAGTATATCCCTGATGTTGTCATCTTGGGTAATTATCCGGCCTGTTTTCATGCCATAATTCCTTGAGTGAAGTATTCTTGCTGTTTTACTTAATTGATGATAGAAGCAGAATGCCCGTGACAAGAGATTAAAATCTAATGCAGTAAATTATTCATGTCAACCAATACCGATCCGCAATTGAACTTATGAAAAAAAACAAAACTTTATATTTGATAGACGGTACCGCATACATTTATCGTGCCTATCACGCCATCCGGGGGCTGACCAATTCAAAGGGACTCCCTACAAATGCAGCTTTCGGATTTACCCGCATCCTAATAAAGCTTATTGAAGACCGGTCTCCGGAATATGTGGTCATGTTTTTTGATGCAAAGGGACCGACTTTCAGGCACGAAATCTATAAAGACTACAAAGCCAATCGTCCTCCCATGCCGGAAGATTTGTCGGTTCAGATCCCGCATATAAAAAAGATAACCCAAGGATTCAACATACCGGTTATGGAAATGCAGGGGTTTGAGGCTGATGATCTTATCGGCACGTTTCGACTCAGGGCTGAAGAAGCCGGGTTTTCTGTTGTTATGGTTACCGGGGATAAGGATTTCGTTCAGCTGGTAACAGACACGGCCATTATCTGGGATCCCATGAAAGACAAAACCATAGATATAGAGACTGTCAGGAAATCTTTTGGTATTGAACCCAACCAGATGATTGACGTCATGGGTCTTTCCGGCGATACGTCGGATAATATTCCCGGTGTACCCGGTATCGGGCCAAAAACCGCTCTCACACTGATAAAGACTTTCGGCAGCATAGACCGCCTGTATGAACAACTGGATAAGATTACAAAGAAAAAGCAGCATCAAAACCTTGTCCAATACAAGGCACAGGCCTTTTTAAGCAGGGAGCTGGTTAAAATAAACACCCAAGTGCCGATAGCATTTACCCCCCAAGATTTTAAGCTCAAGGAACCGGATCATACCAGGCTCTCCTCTCTTTTTAAAATGCTCGAATTCAGGCAGTTGCAAAAGGATTTTCCCAAACAGGCTGATCTTTCAAAAAAACAATATGTTACCGTTTTGGATGCGGAACCTCTTTCTGATCTGGTTACGCGTCTTAACACATCTAATCTGTTTGCCGTGGATACCGAAACCACCTCCCAAGATCCTATGAAAGCCGAGCTTGTGGGTCTTTCCTTTTCAGTGAAATCTGATGAAGCCTTTTACATTCCTCTTGCCCATGATTATCCCGATGCGCCCGATCAGCTTGAGCTTAAAACCGTATTGAATCTGCTGAAACCGGTGCTGGAAAACCCCGGCATCAAAAAGATCGGCCAGAACATAAAATACGACTGGATAGTTCTTAAGCACTACGATATACATCTGGCCGGTGTTGTTTTTGATACCATGCTGGCATCCTACCTGATTAACCCTTCAAAACGCGCCCACAACCTGGACCAGATCGCTCTGGATTTTCTGGATCATAAAACCATTACCTACCAGGATGTTACCGGCAAAGGCAAAAAAGGTATAAGTTTTGCCGAGGTTCCCCTGGAAAAAGCCGGACCTTATTCTTGCGAAGATGCAGATATTGCCCTTATGGCTTACCACGTTCTGAAGCCGATGCTGGAAAAACTAAATCTTATGGAACTTATGGAAAACGTGGAAATGCCCCTTGTACCGGTTTTGATGAAAATGGAAATGACCGGAATATGCGTGAACAGGGATAAGCTTCGGAATCTTTCAAAATCGTTTGAGCACCAGCTTGAACAGCTTGAAATCAGCATATATTCGATTGCAGGAGAAGAATTCAACATCAGGTCATCCCAGCAGCTCGGGCATATCCTGTTTAAAAAACTCAAGCTGCCGGTTCAAAAGAAAACTATAAAAAAGACCGGATATTCCACGGATGTTAATGTTTTGACAGCCCTTGCGGACAAGCATGAACTTCCTGAATATATTTTAAGACACCGGGCCCTTTCCAAGCTGAAATCCACCTATACCGACGCCCTGCTTGATCTTGTTCATCCGGAAACCGGACGGATCCACACGTCGTACAATCAAACGGTCACGGCCACCGGTCGTCTCAGCAGCTCTGATCCCAATCTTCAGAATATTCCGATCCGGACCGATCAAGGTATGGAAATTCGAAGAGCATTTATTCCCAGGCAGGGCTGGACTATGGTATCCGCCGATTATTCCCAGATAGAACTCCGAATCCTGGCCCATTATGCCGATGATGAAATCCTGATAAAGGCCTTCAAAAATAACGAGGATATTCACACCCGCACCGCAACCGAAGTGTTTCAGGTTTTCCCGTCATTTATTACTCCGGAACTGAGACGGCAGGCCAAGGTCATCAATTTCGGCATCATATATGGTATGAGCCCTTACGGTCTTTCCAAAGAACTCAATATAAGCCGCAAGATGGCCAAGACTTATATAGACAATTACTTCGCAAGGTATAACGGTGTTAAAAGATTTGTTGATCAGACGATCAGTTCTGCCAGAAAAACCGGAAAGACAAGCACCCTGTTGGGTCGAATCCGGTATCTGCCGGATATCAACAGCGCCAATAAAACCGTACGCGAGTTTGCAGAGCGTACCGCCGTCAACACGCCTATCCAGGGGACGGCCGCAGACCTCATAAAGCTTGCCATGATCCATGTGGATGCGGCCTTCAGTGAAAAAAACCTTAACGCCGCGATGCTTCTTTCGGTGCATGATGAAATCGTTTTTGAAGTTCCACCGGAAGAGCTTGAAACTGCTAAAAAGCTTGTCAAAGAAATCATGGAAGGGATCTGGGACCTCAAGGCGCCCCTGAAGGTCAACATAACATCCGGCGGCAACTGGGCTGAAGCGCACTAGCGCCCGATTTTTTCATGAAGAATTTGCCTGGTTTAGAATGACGTAACCAAAGGCGAGTCAAAACATTAATTGACAGTACAATTCTAATAGACCGATATCACAACTTTTGATCCCATTTCAAAATACAAGATTGAATACTTATTAGATAGTAAAATTTTAACCTGTAGATATCACGCATAATAAACCATCTTCAACATGCCAGCAAATATACAAGGTGTGGGATTAAAGAGTTTAAATCAAAGTAGCTAAAATTAGAGCGTGCCCTGTATTACGTATAGAAGGAAGCCATACTTAAATTTTAAATAATAACAAATTTACGGTATATTGAAAAAAATATTGATAAAGGATTTTTATATTTTTTGTTTGCTATAAACTTTTACTATGCTTTTTACATATGATTGGATTTTTTCATCGCTTTCAAGGAATTGGATCCCGGTTCGAAAC
>JBARSG010000254.1:0-1892 GCA_049644625.1 Desulfobacterales bacterium
GGGTATAACCTTATATTTAATAACTGTGAGCATTTTGCCAGATACTGTAAGACTACGAAAAAGAATAGTGAGCAGGTCGATGCCGGTGTGGCAAATTCTGCCAAGGTAGGCAGCGGTATTTTGGCTGCAGGTTCATTCACCCTCGTTTCCTCCGCAGGAGAAGTGGCAGGGCTTAGCGGGGCGGGAATTATGTCAGGACTTGCTGCTTTAGGACCAGGCGGGGTTATTGGTGGTATCACTACTCTTACTGTTCTCCCCTCAATTTTATCTAATATTGCAGTGAATAAGACACTTAAAGACTACGAATATCTTTCACAAGAAGAACGCATTTCGAGAAAGGTTGGGAGAATAGCTGCAAAAGTTGGTACTGCAGTCGGCACAGTAGGTACCGTTGGTGCAATATCTATAGCAGGGCCTGTAACAGGTCTAAGCGGTGCTGGCATAACGAGTGGTCTGGCCGCTATAGGTGGCGGTATGATAGTGGGTGTGACAGTATCAGTCGCTGCTCCAGCAACGGTTGCAGCCGTATCAGGATTTGGACTCTACAAAATCACAAAATGGCTAAAAAAGAATAAGGGAAAAAAGCTTATGGGCGCTGGCGATCATAAAAATAATAATGTCTAACAGTAACATAATTGGCATAAAAGATTCACTTTTTATAAATAAGATATTGTTTATGATTTGAGCTTTCTTTTGAGGTACTCATTTATTCTGGTCGTAATTTTATCCTTCATATTTACCTCAAACACTTCTTTTGCCGGAGAGTTATCAGAACGATTCGGTCGAACAGGATATTTAAAAAAAGATCGATTTGATGAAGATAGAACAAACATTTTTGATCAAGATGGAAGTCGAAAAGGGTATTTGGAGCAGGATAATTTTTATGAGGATAGGATCAATATTTATAACCACTGAACTTTGAAAAGAGAAAAGGGGATAAAGTGGAACAAGTATTATTAGTCCAAAATGGCGATAAAACTCTCGTTAAAAATCAGCTATTTGAAAATGAAAATGAACTTCAAGAAATTATAAAAGCCAACCCAAATTTAATAAATCTTTCGTCAATATTCAATTCGCCGATTATGATAATAGGAAGAGAAACAGAGTACATAGATGTTCTGGCAATAACTGCTGATGCAGTACCGGTTGTTATTGAATGCAAAAGAAAAGAAAACCCCGATATGCGTTATTTGATAGCTCAAATTCTTGAGTATGCATCTAAGTTACAGGCGATGAGTTATCGCGACTTTGACCAAATGGCGAGTAAATACTTCAATAGTGAAAGGTGTGAGGAAGAAATATATAAAAACAGCTCTCTTAAAGAAGCATTCAGTAAGTTTGTTGGATGTTTTGAAGATTATATTGATCAGTACGATGAGAAAGACTTTGCAAACAATATCAATGAGAATCTTAAAGAAGGTGAATTTTATTTAGTCATTGTTGTTGATAGAATATCCGAAGCAACCCTCAGAACTGTAAATTTTTTAAACAAAAAACTTGAAAAATTACGAATAGAAGTAATTGAAATTTCAAAATTTAGTGATGATGGATATAGTATATTTGTGCCTAAGCATGTAAATAATGATAAAGGAATAAAACTTCCACCAAAGCCTGGGATTAAAACTTTTGAGGAAATGTTAAAAGACTGTGGTATTAAAGAAGCAGGGTATGTAAAAGAAATACATAACCAATGGTTAGATAATGATGTGTGTTCTATTAACATGGGAACAGCAGGATTTAGCGCAAGATATAGAAATGTTCCGATATTTTTTGTGTTGCCCACACATTTTAGGATAGCGCCAACCGTTAAGAAAAAATACAATGACTTATTTTTTATATTAATGAAGCTGCTTGAAAAGCATTTTGATCGTAATCTCGAAGTAGGTGTGAGC
>JBARSG010000255.1:0-15088 GCA_049644625.1 Desulfobacterales bacterium
ATAAACCACGCAAAGGCAACGGGCCTTGCCGTTGATGTGGTGGAGCCCGGTGAAGATTTAGATCAGAGAAAAAATATAAATTATTATGTATGCAAATTAAAAAATGCTCCTCACCCTGAAAATGCAAAAAAGTTTCTCGATTTTATCAGATCCGCGTCCGCCCAGAAAATTTATCAAAAATATGGTTTCCTGCCACACTAATAATTGAATATTTTCAATGCGTTTTCATTCCGGCCCGTCCGCCTTACTCCGCTTGGCAGGAGGGCGGGCTTGTCCGGATTAGGTCGTATCTTTTACAAGCATCGTCGCAGGGTCAAGAAACAATGCCGGCCGGTCGGAATCCGCCGGTCCTCCCTTTAACGTCATAACATGGATTTTTTTACCTTCGGGCCGGAGCTGGATCACAATGTCAAACAGGTTCGAGACATCCAAAAGCGAAGACGGCATGCCGCCAGGGCCGTGTTTTTCATGACGATGGGTCTTCACGGAAAACCAAACATGCAAGGAATGGTTTTTGGCAAGTCTCTTAAATTCAGAAAGGGATGTTCTTGCGCTTTCGTTAAAGTGAAACCCGTCGATCAGAACCATCTGAGGTGAAAAAATATTCTGTTCCTTCAGGTCGGTCAGCCTTTCCTCAAGTTTGGGCACACTAAACCCCTCAACTTTGAACGTCATAATGAACCGGTACGGCAATAAGTCTTCCCATAGCTTGTTTCTCTTTTTGGTATCGTATGATTTGGTTAGATGGCGGAAGACCTCCTTGTACCACAGACTGATTTTATTGACCGGGTCGTCGAGGCTGATATGAAGAACACATTTCCCTTTTAAAAGTGTATGTAAGGCCAGCTGAACCAGCAGCGCAGTTTTACCGACTCCCGCACGTGCAAGAACGGCTCCAAAGCCTCCTTCAGGAAGGATATCTTCGGTTTCATCTCCGATGAACCTTAAAGGGTTTTGGAAGATAAGCTCCTTTTTTATCATAATCATTTTCCTTTCTTTTCTGTTTCCGCCTTTTTGGCCAGCTCCTCGGCAATAGATTTCGGCACCTGTTTATAAGAACCCAATTCCATGGTAAACTGGGCTTTGCCTTGTGTGGATGACCTTAAGACGGTTGAAAAGCCAAACATTTCAGCAAGGGGAACCCGGGCTTCAACAACGCACAGAGGGCCTTCATCCTGAGAGCCGACAATTATTCCACGGCGTTGGTTTAAAAGCCCCATAACAGCACCCTGGAACTCGGATGGCGTTTCCACGGCCACTTTCATGATCGGCTCATGAATCACCGGTCCGGCCTTGAAATAACCTTCACGAAAGGCTCTCCGGGCCGCTGCCATGAACGCCATATCAGATGAATCAACCGAATGTGAGGCCCCATCATTGATTACCACTTTAATGCCGGTAACGGGAAATTCCATTTTCGGCCCTTTTTTCATGCATTGTCTGAAGCCCTTTTCGCATGAAGCGATAAATTGGGTTGGAATACTGCCCCCGACGATTTTATTCTCAAAGACCAACTCGGTTCCGGTGACAGGTTCCATATAACCGGCCACGCGACCGTATTGTCCGGCGCCGCCGGTTTGTTTTTTATGAGTATAGTCGAATTCACCTTTGCGGGTTATGGTTTCCCTGTAAGCGACGCGCGGTTGACCGGTGGCAACCTCGGCAGTGTATTCACGGCGCATTCGCTCCACATAGACCTCAAGGTGAAGTTCACCCATTCCTTCAATAATGGTCTCTTTGGTTTCATCGTCAACATAGGTTCTGAACGTGGGGTCCTCTTTGCTGAACCGGTTCAGGGCCTTGGACATATTTATCTGGGATGTGTTGTCTTTGGGAACAATGGCAAGGGAAATAACAGGCTCGGGGACGAACATGGATGTCATTGTCAGGTTGAGGCCGGGACCGACAAAAGTGTCTCCGGATGCACAGTCAATTCCGAAAAGGGCTCCGATATATCCCGCCGGGATGGTTTCAATGTCTTCCATCTGGTCTGCGTGCATGCGGACAACCCTGCCGACCTTGATTTTTTTCCCGTTTCGGGCATTGACGATAGTATCGCCTTTGGAAAGAGAACCCTGATATACTCTGATGTAAGTTAATTGACCATATTGTCCCTCTTCGAGTTTGAAGGCAAGGGCAACTAAGGGTTTGCCCAACTCACCGGACAGGGTAACCGGCGTTTTGGCATTATCCATGTCAAGAGCCTCATTTTTTACATCATAAGGACAGGGGAGCAGTTTAGTGACAGCGTCAAGGAGCGGTTGAACCCCTTTATTTTTATAGGCCGATCCCATGAAGACCGGTGTTAGTTGGCGTGTCAGGGTTCCCGTTCGCACCGCCGAGATGATCATGTCTTGGGTAACCTCTTGTTCTTCAAGAACAGCTTCCGTCAGTTGGTCCGAAAACATGGAGGCCGCATCGATAAGGTCTTCCCTTCTTTGAAGGGCTTCCTGAAGAAGATCCCGCGGTATTTTTTCAATTCGAACATCTTCTCCGTTTGCACCGTCAAAATAGACGGCTTTCATTGATACAAGATCGACAACTCCTTCCAGATCCGCCTCAAGCCCGATGGGAATCTGAAGGGTTACTGCATTGTGCCCCAGTTTTTCTTTGAGCTGATCAATGACCCGAAAGGGATTGGCGCCGCTCCGGTCACATTTGTTGATAAAAGCGATACAGGGCACGTTATACCGTTTCATCTGCTGGTCAACAGTTATGGATTGGGACTGAACACCGCCTACAGCGCACAGAACCAATATGGCGCCGTCCAGGACCCGTAAAGACCGCTCAACTTCTATGGTAAAGTCAACATGTCCCGGGGTATCGATAATATTGATTTCATGGCCAAGCCATTCACAGTAGGTTGCGGCTGAAGCAATGGTAATGCCCCGTTCTTTTTCAAGGTCCATGGAATCCATGGTTGCGCCAACACCGTCTTTACCTTTTACATCATGGATAGCATGTATTCTTTTTGTGAAAAAAAGAATTCTTTCGGTGAGTGTGGTTTTTCCGGAATCAATGTGTGCGCTGATTCCTATATTTCTGACTTTATAGGTAAAATTTTTCATTGTATTTCTTGTAAATTTTGTTCCATTTATGGGTGGATCTGCAAGTTTTAGTGGCAAAGAAATTTTAATATCGAATGTCGAATATTGAATAATGAATATCGAAGTAAGGTCCCAGTGAAATGGACTGCCGTATTTCACTCCTTCAAATAAATACGGTGCAAAATAATTGCAAAAAATTGAGTTTTATTTCCTTTTACTTTTACAAGGCCGATCAAACAAATTCCGAAAACGAGCACAAATCCGATTGAGGGTACAAGCCCTATCTTCAATGCAATCCAACTCACTCCCACCAGAGGTAACAGGCCCACGCGAACCATCGCGCGCAGGCCGGCATGTCCGGCGATGAAGTCGGCGGCTGCCGGTGAGTAATCGTAATAAAAATCCACTAAGGTTTTGCCAAGGACATTGTTGAGCAGGAAGCGGTCACGCATTTCACGCAAAACTTTGACCTGTGGCGCCATAGGTGAACCGTAAGCTGCAGTGGCTATGAAGCAGCCACCGCCACCGCCCCCAACGACAATGCTGGTGCCGGTAATTGCACTGCAGCTACTCACATTTAACCTTCCATGGCCATAGATGTTGTCTTTTCCACTACTTCCCATATCTATAGCTGTAGCGGTCAGACATTCCCATAACTGTGAGACATTATAGGTTGGATATCTATCCAGAATTAGTGCCGCGGCACCGGAAACATGCGGGGTGGCTGCACTGGTGCCGGAAAAGCGACCGAAAGTATAATTTAAAATCCCGTCCGGCCCGCAGATATCCGGCTTGATTCTGCCGTCGTTGGTCGGGCCTCTGGAACTGGAGGTTTCCTGGGGACCTGTTGTCCAGTCACTATAGTCAATTGCACCCACAGCAATTGCGCCATCGGCATCCGCAGGGCTTAAAAGGCTGCTTGAGGCTATTGCGGGAGTTAGCGTATGAGACAAGCTGTATACTTCCAATCGACGGTTTGAGGCAGCAGGATTTTTATAGATTTTAAGATAGTACGTACCGTTAGCCGGTACGGAATAAGAAATATCCTCAATGGGTTCTTGAGTTCCTGTCTGAGAATTTTCGCTCGATGCGACTAAAGCCGAAGAGCTATTATAAAGGTAAAGATCATAATCCTGATTGGTCGTAGGCCAGGCATCCCATGTCAAATAGACGTCAATGGTGTTGCCGGCATTCGCAGCAATATTTATGGTCTCGTCAATGCCTGAAACATTGTGCCATCCATTACTGTCAAGATCAGTAAAAGTGGCCTCGTAGTGCCGGGTTGCTTCGTTTCCTGCTGCATTAACCCACAGGATCCCATGATCATAGGCATGGTTTGCCGTACAGACAGGGTTGCTGTTATAACATTCCCCGTCATAAAAATTAGTGTTAAGCGCCACTAAAGAACTATTAATGACATCGATTCCATGACTGATAGCGTAGTCTTTAGCATACCACAAATCTAACGTGTCCTCGACTTTTATCAAATAAAGATTAGCTCCCGGGGCCATGTCGTAAACAATCTCGGCTACGGCTGTCCCGTGTTCTTCTGTTTCTGAAGCAAAGTCGGCCGATACACAGCTTGCTCCGGTGCAATCGACCTTTATAACACTGTTTGGGAGATCACCGTTGGATATAGCAGAAGATAAGCCTAAAAAGCCCACATCTATTACCGCAACGTTTACGCCGGAACCGGTATATCCCGACGAATGATATGAGAAGGCCGATGTCAGGTTTACCCCTTCACTTTCAACGTCTGCCGGTATGAGCCTGTCAGGCAGCTTAATAAATAAGATCCCTCTTACAGTGTCGGCAATAGGTGTCAGCATACTGATAGGCGCCGTGACTTTTGATACATGGTCGGCACGTTTAATGATCTCGCCACCCAAAGTCTGAAGTGACATTTCATCGACGGTTGTCCCGGGTTCATTCATCAGAAAAACCGTGATCTTATCCGGGTCTTTTATTTTTATATTCCTGCCCTTTGCAAACAGCCGGGCGGCCATGGCGCCTTTTTCATATTCTGTCTCAAGTTTTTTCAGGCAACTCGCCATTTTAGGGTGAACATTTTCTTTTGCCAGGGTCATATTCAAGTTTTTGGCAAAGGCAGTAGTGAAAAAGGAAAAATGTAGCACCAGAATTGTACTCAATAATATCAAAGATATTTTAGACATATTTTTACTCTCAATCATTCAATAATCCCCTGACCCATTACCCGATACAGAGTCGCTTTTGCAATTTGAAATTCATATAATGCACTGTAATAATTGGTCATGGTTCTGGAAAGAAGCGTTTGCGCATCGAGCACATCGGTGGATGTGGACACCTGTTGTTTGTAGCGTTCCTGGTTGATCCTGAAATTTTCCTTTGCCTGTTCAATGGCTTTTTCAACAGTGATGATGGCCCTTTCCGCTTCCTGTGTTTTTAAATATGCTTTTTTTACTTCTTGTTGTATATTATCAAGAAGTTCGTCTTTTCGAAATTGTGCCTGAGACAAACGTGATCTTTTTTCATTTGTTCCGTAATAAGTTCTGCCCCATTCGAAGAAATTCCATTTTGCAACGGCTAAAATATTCCAGCCCCTTGGATCAAATATCCCTTCGCCGCCATCCACATCCCATTCCGTTCCTTCTCTGAAATAATTGCCTTCCAGGTTAATTGAAGGATAATAATCTTTTTTTGCGAGTTGTAATTCCTTTTCCGCTATTTCAACGTCTAAATCGGCTATCTTGATTTCCAAACGATTATTATCCGCTTGGGTGAAGCAGTATTCAAGGTCTTTTTCAAAAGAAGAATAATCAAGGATGTCTTCTGTTGCAACGGGGGTATTAATGGGTCTTCGGAGCAGGGTATTAAAATCCGACTCGGTATTTTCCATATTATTTTTTGCGACGATGAGTTCCTGTTTTGCGTTGGCCAATTCAACCTGTGCCTGCAATAGATCATTTAACGGGGACATGCCCACCTGATAAAAATTTTCGGCCACATTTTTTTGGGCATCGATCTGGACAACGGTCTCTTCCGCAATTTTACGCAGCTTCTGTGCCTTTAACAGCGTAAAATAGACAGTTTTCGCTTCTAATATAATATCTTGACGCATAAGTTTTTCTTTAATTTCTGCTGCATCAAGACCGAGCTTTGAAATATCATACTGTCTAAGTATAGAGAACCCGGCAAATATGGGTTGAGTGACAGAGGAAACAAAGGAGTATTCATCTTCCGCACCGGTTGCAAAGCCTCCGATATTCGTACCTTCGTCCATTCTATTGTACTGATATTTTGCGCTAAATGTGGGGAAAAAATTAGTGCGCCGGGCTTTTTTTACGGCTACGGCCGCCGCTGTTTCTTCTTTGGATGATTTCAGCTCGAGATTAGCTTTGATTGCACTTTCGATGGTCTGTTTAAGGGTAAGAATCTCAAGAGGTTCCTGTGCTCCGGAAAAAGCCGGAGAAACCAAAAGATAAACCATGATCATACAAAAGAATCGTCTGAAAAAAGAATTTCGTTTCATCGTGTAGGCCTCCAGGTAATAATTAGTTTCCATCCAGAAATTGCCCTTTTCCGCAATCTCTGCGCCTGCCCTGCCTGCCCCGTAGGTAGGAACTATCGTACTGGGGTGAAATGCAGAGCCTATTTCTCTGGGGTCAATCTGCGGAATTGCTTGTGCGGCGTACCACTTGTACGCCTCCGCGTAATTCCTTGATTTCCTTGATCTTGCGAAAAATTGCTAATTTCTGAATTGGAAACTTAATTTGTGCCCAATAAAGATTTAAGGATAGGCACTAATTAAGAATCCTTATACTGACAAACCGATAATGTGCTTGAAGCGAGCCAGAGAATGAACTCGGTTAACCAGACTTTTTTGTACTTAAAGGCAGATTGTTATCGGATCATAATTTTAAAATCAACAGTTTGTTGAAGATCATCCTATTTTGGAACTCGCACAAATCGATCCGTTAAATGTTGAGGTTATTTTACCGATGAAACAAAAAAATCAATAATATAAATTTGTTAGCAATGGTTTTTCAGGGTTCGATGACTCTTAATCCCCTTTCTGTAACGTTTTGTAAGAGGACGCTGCCGGAGAAGCGCATAGGTTGCTCCTGTACCGCCGTCACAGGATCTTGCACTTGAAAAGGCGATGACCCACTTCCGCCAGGGTCCGCAGGTAAGCCATTGGATAACCCTGGTTTTTAAGACCGGTTTGTCAGGCGAGGAAAGGCCGCGGCCGTGTACAATCAGAACAGCCTTTTTACCGGTTGTTATCGAATCTGTTAAAAACAGTTCAAAAGCATTCCGGGCATCTTCCACTCCGAGTCCGTGGAGATCGATATGCGCCTGTATTGAAAAATCTCCCCGGTGCAGTCGTTTTGTAATCTCAGGATGTACATTATATCCCCTGCCTTCGATATATTCGGGAGTATCGGCAACAACAAAACCGGTTCCGAATTTCACAAGATTATCTAGCTTAAGCAAGGTTTCATCTTCAGAATCATGATCCGGGCCGGCCGGCGGGCCGGAGTTGGATCTGTATTCTATCCGGTCTTCCCTGGGGATCGGTGTAACGTCTGCCATTTCCTTCAAAAAAAGTTCATTTTCAGATGGTTGTTTATCGAGTATATTTTCAGCGGGTTTGGAAAGGTCATGTTGGCTGTCGCAGGTTTTCAAAACTTGCTTTTCCGCATGGCCAACAGGGGAGGGCGCGGATTTTAATGATTTTTTCTCAAGCAGTTCTTTCAGTTCTTTAAACGGTCTGAAAGCTCCTGATGACTTGGAAGTTTTCATATTGTCCCTCCAAATTTGACGTTTTACGGAGGATTTGTTTTTTGGATAAAACCTGTTTTTTCGTTGATTTCTATGGTTAATATTTTGTTATAACTCGGGAGGCCCTGCAGGGATCAGACATGCAAAAACCAGGGGATCTTCACTGGCGTTTCTTATCTGGTGCTCTTCATTGCCGGGTATGAAAATAACATGGCCTTTGGTTACAGGTCTCCATTTGTCTTGGGATAATACTTCACCTTTGCCTGAATGAATAATGATCTCATGCTCCCATTCATGGGCATGTTTTGGAGAATAGCCACCTTCAGACAGTTCAAAAAATCGCATGCAAAAATTATTAGCCCCGTCAGACTTGCCGATTACTAAACGTCCCGTAACCCCTTTTACAGTATCAGCATCGAAACGCTTGGGTTCTGCTTCAGAATAGTGTATGATTTTCATTATCCTCTCCTTAATCCAATTGAAAATTTCCTGGATTGAAAATTGAAGATTGAATAATTAAGGAATCATATCAATATGTCATCAGGTTCTTTCCTTAAATATTCAATCTTCAATCGAAAATATTAAATTATCTTTAATATCAATCTGCAAGGTTCAGGTCAACAAAAATGGAGAATGAGTAATTGGTTATGCAGATCGGCTCAAAAAAGTGGAAGAATGTTATATATGACGGCGCCAAAGATCTTGAAATTCAAATTGATCGGGGAAAAATAGATCAATTTGGAATCCATGCCTCTGAACTTTTAAAATGGTCCCGAAAGACCAACCTGACTGCCATTTCCGATCCTTTGGAGATTGCGGTAAAGCATTTTCTGGATTCCATAGCACCGGCCCCGTTTATTCCTCCGCATATCTCTTTGCTCGATATGGGTTCGGGCGGCGGATTTCCCGGGATTCCTCTTAAGATCATGATACCGTCTTTATCTGTTACTCTTATTGATGCCTCCAGAAAAAAGATCAGTTTTTTAAGACAGGTGATCAGAGTGCTCGGTCTTGATAATATTGAGGCTTGTCATGTCAGGGCTCAGGATCTATCCAGGGATCGCATGCTTAATAATACTTATGATGTTATAATAAGCCGCGCCTTATCTTCCATGGTGAATTTCGTTCAGATGTCGTTGCCTTTGCTTGCAGAAGATGGATTTATCATCGCCATGAAGGGGAAAGTAACTGATAAGGAAATTGAATCCGCGCGATCACTGTTAGAGAAACGGCGTGACATGCAGGAAAACAGCATGAGCAATTTATACATTGTATTGAAAAAATACAGACTTCCGTATCTAAAATCGGAAAGGTCTATTGTGATTATAAAGAACGTTCTTTGAAGAATTTAGGTTTTGATAAGTATGGACAAGTATAAATCCTTTTGATATTGGTCTGGAACTTAAAAATTTTCAAGAAGTATTGGGAGCTTAAAAAAAACGCAAGAAAAAGGAGAAAAACATGCCCAGTAATGACCCGCAGCACACCATCGATCTCACCGTGGACCGGAATAATCTTTACCGTGAGGAATCCTTCACCGATATCAAAGTCGCTGCCATAAGGCGACTCACGCCTGTAAAGCCTGATGGATCTGATGATGAAAGCCGCGATTCCATTTTTATGGCACAGACACAGTTGATGTCGCCATCGGGACCGGTATTACTTCAGTCTATTCTTGATGCCGGGAATTTAGAACAAGCCATGGAGAGATTTCCAAAAGCCATGCAAAAAGAACTGGACAGGGTAATGGCAGAAGAAAAGAAAAAGGAATAGGGGAGAGTTGTATGAAAGTTTTAATCTGTGGCAAAGGCGGCAGCGGAAAGAGTACCCTCTCGGCCCTTATCTCTATCGCTTTGAAAAATCGGGGGTACCGTGTTTTACTGGTGGATGCCGATGAATCCAATTATGGTCTTCATCGTTTGCTTGGCATTTCCCATCCTGTTTCATTAATGGACAGTCTGGGCGGTAAAAAGGGGTTCAGACAAATGACGGCGTCGGCATTCCCCCGGACTTTAGATGCCGTTCCTTTTAAGGAAAAGATACGCATCAATGAAATTCCAGTGGACTGTATTACTGAATCTGACGGAATCAAGCTGCTTGTTGTTGGAAAGATTCATCATTTTGGAGAAGGATGTGCCTGCCCCATGGGGGTGCTTTCAAAAATGGTTTTGTCAAAACTCGATTTTAAAGAAAATGAAATCGTTATCGTAGATACTTCTGCCGGCATTGAGCATTTTGGTCGCGGAGTCGATGCGGAATGCGATATGATCATCGGAGTGGTGGATCCCTGCTTTGAGTCCTTTGTACTGGCAGATCAAATGCGTGATATGGCAATAAAAGCCGGGGCTGAAATATTTTTTATACTTAACAAGGTTGATGAAAAAACGCTGGATATAATGCATAAAAATATAGACCATGAAACAGTGATTGCCGAAAGTCCGTATCTGCATGCTGTTTTCATGCATAATCTTGAGGGTAGGGAACTCGAGACAAGTTTTCTGGAAATAGATCCGATCTGTCAACGAATAGAAGATGTTAAACACAAGGTATGATTCAACCGGAATGAAACGTTTGGGCCAAAACGATCGAATAGCCAATGGAAAACCCGAAAACCATACCAAGCGGCGCTTATCCCAACCGTCCGCTTGTGGCAGTGGGAGCCGTTGTTTTTAAGGAAGACAAGGTCTTGCTGGTACTGCGTGCCAAACCGCCTGCTGAAAACCACTGGACCATTCCCGGAGGATCCGTTGAACTGGGAGAGACCCTTCAGGAAGCAGCAGAACGGGAAATATGGGAAGAGACCGGCCTAACCATACAGGCCGTAAAGCCTGTATATACATTTGATGTAATTGAACGTGACTCAAACGGGGCAATCCTGTTTCACTATGTTATTGTGGACCTGGCGGCCGATTATGTAAGCGGAGAACTCAGACCCGGCGATGATGCCATTGATGTATGCTGGGCCTCATTCAGGGACGTTAAAAGCCTGAAGGTCAGCGCTGCGACACGTAAGCTGTTAAAGGAATGCTACAATTCATGGCTGGACCAAGCGAACTAACTTGATAAAAAATTAAAGGAGTTGATTTATGGTAACTGTACCCTTTAGCGATTACTATGAAGATTTACAGATAAGCCCCAACGCCGATATGGAAATGATCGAGCGAGTTTTCCGGATACTGGCGAAACGATATCATCCCGATAATACTGAAAGCGGGGATGCCGAAAAGTTCAACGTGCTTTATAACGCATACCAAGTCCTTTCCGACCCTGAAAAGCGGGCGGCCTTTGATGCAAAATACGAGCAGTTACGTGCGGATAGATGGAAGATCGTTGAAGAAGCGTCACAGTCCGACGGTTTTGAGCACGATGAACGGATACGTCAAGGGATTCTTTCGTTGCTATATGTCGCACGCAGACAGGATGCTCTGAATCCGGGAATGGGCATCATGGAATTTGAGAAAGTGCTCGGGTGTCCCCGGCATCACATGGAGTTTCATATCTGGTATATCAAGGAAAAAGGATGGATTCTGCGCACCGATACCGGGGGATATGCCATCACAGCGGATGGCGTAGATAAGATGGCAAAGAACGATCTTATGTTGAGAAAGGATCGTTTGTTGCCGGGGATCGATGAGTCCTCAACACGGAGCGAAAAATCAATGGATCCGGACCCCGACGACAAAACCCTTTTAAGGAGTGATGGAGAACGGGATACAAATTAATATACTGCTCCAACTTTAGGTATTTCACTTTGAAGGGAGATAACAATTATGGGCACAAACAATATTGTTTTTCTGGAAAATCTGGAATGGTTCGACGATACCGGTAAGGAACTTGTTCACCGACTTCCCCAGAAAGGTTCCGGGGAAATCAAATACGGCGCCCAGCTTACGGTAAGGGAAAGCCAGGCAGGCGTCTTTTTTTATCAGGGTAAGGCCATAGATGCTTTTGGGCCGGGACGGCACACCCTTAAAACAGCAAATATTCCCATTTTAACAAAAATTCTCAGCCTGCCATGGGGACTTACCAGCCCGCTCAGGGCGGAAGTCTATTTTGTAAATATAAAAGTATTCACAAACCTCAAATGGGGGACTCGCGACCCGGTGGCCTTTAAGGATTCCGAGCTGGGTCTGATCAGGCTCAGGGCTTTTGGAGTCTTTAACCTTCAGGTCATGCAACCGGTGTTGTTTATAAACAACCTTGTTGGCACCCAGGGCATGTATACCACGCAGGAGATTGAAGAATATCTTAACCGTGTTATCGTCTCAAGGTTCAACGATTACATGGGAGAGACAATCGACTCGATCCTGAATCTTCCTGCAAGATACGAAGAGCTGTCCGAGAGTATGGTCAAGCGTCTCCGGAAGGATTTCAGCAACTTCGGTCTAGGACTCACCCATCTCTATATCAATGCCATCACCCCCCCGCCCGAGGTTCAGCAGGCCATTGACGACCGGAGCCGTATGGGAGTTTTCAAGGACATGAATAAACTCATGCAGATGAAAGCGGCCATGGCCATGGAGAAAGCTTCGGAAGCCGAGGGGGGTGCGGGACCGGGCATGGGAATGGGACTCGGATTGATGATGCCGGCCATGTTTTCCAAATACTTTGCCGGAACACAACACCAATCCCGGCAACCCGCTATCCAGCAAGAGGTGTCCTGCCCGGATTGTAACCATTCAATTCCCCCGGATGCAAAATTCTGCCCGTTTTGCGGTCACCAGCAACTTGTTTTTAAACAATGTACAAAATGCGGTAAAAACCTGACTCCCAGCGCAAAGTTCTGCTCACGCTGCGGGCATCCGGCAGAAGAAAAGCCAGAGCCAAAGTTTTGTTCAAAATGTGGCAGTGAGAACGTTGCCGAGTCGACATTCTGTAACCAGTGCGGGGAGAAGCTTTAAGCGCAGACAAGCGAAATATTTTTTTAGATGTGTAATTGGATTTTTCTCTGAAAAATGCCTGAGATACTGATCGAACATCAATGCCCCCAGTGCGGAGCGCCGGCTATTCTGAAAGAAACCGATCGATTATTTGCCTGCGAGTTCTGTCGTGTAAAATCTTATCTGTTTCAAAATGATGTTTTTCGCTATATGCTCCCCAACGCTGCTCCGAAAAATAAAGATCTGGTGTTTTTCCCGTACTGGAGATTTAAAGGCCTGCTTTTTTCGTGCGTGGAAAACGGAATAAAACACAGGTTTATAGATATCAGTCATCCGGCCGTGGAATCCGATTATTTTCCAATTTCCGTGGGGCTTCGCAGTCAGGCGCTTAAACTTAATTTTGTTGCGCCGGAAAGCAGGGGGTATTTTCTGAAGCCGACCCGGCCCTTTAAAAATGTGATGGATATTTTTCAGCGTCGTTTCAGCACTTCTTTACCCAAACCGATTTATCACCAGTCACATATTGGTGAAACGCTCAGTCTTATTTATTCTCCTTTTTATGCAGAGGATAAACTATTTGACGCTATATTGAACCAGCCGGTTTCGCCCGTACTTCCGGATGGTTTTGACGCAACAGATCTTCAGGGCGGACGTCCCGACGGGCGCATCAATTTTATCCCCACGCTCTGTCCGGATTGCGGATGGGATTTAGAAGGCCGGCGAGATGCTCTGGTTTTGAACTGCAAGAACTGCAATTCGGTCTGGAGGCCGGCTGCAAATGGATTTAAAAAACTGAAATTCGGTTTTATGCCGGCAAAAGAGAAAAATATTATGTATCTGCCTTTCTGGCGTATAAAGGCGGATGTAACCGGCATAACGCTCAATTCGTATGCGGATCTGGTCAGGATTGCCAATATACCGAAAGCGGTTCAGAAAAAATGGGAAGATATGGAATTTCGGTTTTGGGCCATGGCATTTAAGGTCAGACCCCGGGTTTTCCTGCGCCTTGCGCGCAATATAACCCTTGCACAACCACAGGAAAAATTGGTCAGGGAATTGCCGGACACCGCAATCCATCCCGTAACGTTACCGATTGAGGAAGCCATTGAAAGTCTTACCGTAAATCTGGCCGGTTTTATGAAACCCCAAAAAGACCTTTTTCCAATACTCCGGGATATCGCTATAACTCCGAAAAGTTATCTGCTGGTCTATATCCCGTTCATTGAACAACATCATGAGCTTATCCATTCCGAGTATTGTCTTGCCCTTAACAAGAATCAGCTTGAGCTTGCATCAAATCTGTGATGATATTGATCATTTTAAATGCCTAAAATGATCTAAAATGCCTGCAAAAGCGAATTACATATGTTCTGAAGCGCGACCGCGTTGTTTGAGAAAATCCATTCTATTCCCCTGTTAAGCTCACGGGATAAACAGTTTTTAGAACCAATAAACCCGGTTCCAACGCGTTGATTCTGCTTATGGTGTTTTTTCAGTATGGTATCGATTATTAAAAAGTAGTGCCCTGTGATTCCCCGGTAGTTTTTCAAAAGAGCCTGATTACTTAACCGTTTAACATTGAGCCGGGCGCTGGGAAGAAATGTTGACGAAGGTGCAAAGTTGATCAACATGAACATCTCAGGCCGCAGAGAAATGAAATGAAAATCAATTTGAGGCTTCAGCGGATCGAAAAGATCTTTCAACACATTGTTTTGATATACAGGATCAGGATATTCTTCTTCCTTGATCTCAACCATAAGGTGTAAGATTTTGCCATACTTTTGAATTACTTCGGAAAGAGAAGGGATCAAGTTACAATGTTCTTTTAACTCGGCAAGGGTTACCTTGTTTAGTTCTATATCAGACTTGAACACTCTTTGAAGGTTTCTGTCATGGAAAACAACCGGTTGCAGATCTTTGGTCCAGCGGATATCAAATTCTATACCCCACACGCCGGCTTTTTTCACACGGTCAAATGCGGCGATCGTATTCTCAAAAACCGTCTTATTATCATGCTCTCCCCGATGTGAAATAATTTTACACTGTTTCAATAGCTGCTTATCGGGGATGGGCTGCGGCAGATTCGCATAGAAAAAATCGACAACCTGAAGTAATTGTTCTTCAAGCCAAAGGGTGATTCTCATAAGCATATCCTTGATAGTTTCCATACAGAAATTGCCCTTTTCCGCAATATCTGCGTCAATCTGCGGAATCACTTGTGCGGCGTACCACTTGTACGCCTCCGCGGTGTTCCTTGATTTCCTTAACCTTGCGAAAAATTGCTAATTTCTGCATTGGAAACTTAGTTTGTGCCCAATAAGGATTTATGGATGGACACCAGTTAGAATATCACATAAAAGAACAAGTGGTTATACTTTTATACTTAAGATATGGGAT
>JBARSG010000256.1:0-2097 GCA_049644625.1 Desulfobacterales bacterium
GTTCATTGGCGTCCTGGAGGGGAATCTCATATTCGAATTCCATGCGGGACGCTCCAATTGCAATTCCCTTGATCGTCAGGTAGGCTTTGTCTTCCATGGTGCGCACCCGCACATTTCTTTCTTTCGCGCTGTTTAAATAACCCTGGCGGTACCTGGTTCCTTTTACATTACGCCAGGCACCCTCTTTGACCATAAATTTTCTTTCGATTTCTTTGCCCATCGCATCCTTACAACATGATTTTTTTGTTTTTTTTTAGATCTTCCTTATTTCCGTCTCTCAGGAGAAAGTATGGTTTCTTGAACTTTGTCCCATAGGTTTTGATATGATTTTGAAGCCACAGACTCTGGTGAAAACTCTGCAACCGGTGCCCGGTAGATTCCCATTTTTTCGATCTGGGCTAAATAAGGGATAAAGCTTTGCAAAACACCGTTATACGCTTTTGACACCGTGGCGATGATTTCGCGGTGCATTTTTTTGTGTCGATCTACCATCGAAAAAAAGGTGTAAATCTTGCCGGCGTCATAGTTGTTCTTATTGCAGAAAGACAGCAATTGCCCATACGTTCGCACAGACAGCGTCGTTGGAATCAGTGGCACAAGGGCGTAGTCAACGGCGTTCAATATGTTCTCGGCCAGAATACTGATGGTAACCGGACAGTCCAGGAAAATAAAGTCATATTCAGCTTTAAACGGGTTTAAAATTTTCCTGAGCCGTTTTTTGGAACGCTTCAATTTGTCAAAGTTAACTTCTAAATTGCGCAGCGAGAAATCAGCCGGAAGCAGATCCAGATTTTCATAATCCGTGCCTTTAATACTTTTGTAAACCTGTGTACCGCCTTTAATAAACCCCTTTGCTCCAGATTTCAATTTGGGTTTTACGCGAAAATAGTAGGTTGCGGAACTTTGCGGATCCAGATCGCAGATGAGCGTTTTCGCGCCTGTCTGCGCTGCCAGATAAGACAGGTTTACTGCCGCAGCGGTCTTACCCACCCCGCCTTTGTTACTGTAAAGTGCCAGTGTTGTCATCAAACTACCTCTTATGCCGTTGAAGCGAATAGTTCTCGGAATAACCCTTGATTTGCAGGCGACGCAAAGTCGGTGAAGGTTTTGGCAAACGCATCTTTAACGGTCTGCTTTTCTTTATCCAAGGCTCCAATTAAGCTGCCAATTGCCGCAAGGGTTTTTTTAGACTGTTGATGGGCTATAGGCAATTCCTCGATAATGTTCAGAAGATATTCTCTCTGAACACAGAGATCGTTAAAGTCTCCTAAATTGTCCTGTAATTTCTTCAATTGCTCAATCAAGGTATTAATTTTTTTGGGAGGAAATAAACTGGAAAAGAACTCCATCAAGTATCGCAGTTTCTTACAATGAATTCTGAGAACATGCAGCATCTCATCTTCAGTATTTTCAAGGATTTGGCTACCAACTTTCACAACATTGCGGTATTTCTTATAGATTCTGTTGCGTGCCAGATCAATTACAGGGAGCTTCGCATTCGATGCGGTGACCGAATCTCTCTGCGGTTTATTTAAAAAAACCTCCCAATCCTGCAGAATCTTTGCATATTTTTTAGCCTCCAAACCGCGTATGACCTTCTGCAAGGCCTTTGATCGCTTTTTCCGTAAATGGTCAAACAACGGATCAATGTCATCACGCAAAATCGGGGGAAGCATAGCTTTGTATTTATCTTTATTTAATAGATAGACATCCAGGTCCCGCAGCTCGTTTGAGAGTTTTCCCACAAAAGCAAAATCTTTCTTAAATCGATCGGTTGTTTTGGTTGGGAACACATATTTAATTTGGCCCAATGCGGAGCGCGTCCTGCGAATCGCCACCCGGAAATCATGTAAGAATTCCGTATCCAGGTCTTTTTCAATATTTGCTTCGTTGATCCGCATAACCTGCACCAAAAAGCGCAATATGGCTTTTGTGGCTTTATCAGAGCGCATATCAGGGTCGAGTTGAATATTTACTTTTGCAGTATAACTGCCCGGCTTTTTGTCGACGACCGCCAATGCCTTAAAATATATATCGTCTACTTTACTCAAGGTAAACCCAGCTGCTTCGATTCGTTTGGCTAGATCGCGCGCGTAT
>JBARSG010000257.1:0-2580 GCA_049644625.1 Desulfobacterales bacterium
AAAACCAGGTCGGGAACATAGCACAAAAACATTGTAGAGTCGGGTTTTATACCCGACCGGGGTTGCGGTGGCATATAAAATGCCACCCTACATGATATGAACAAAGGCTTTCACATTAATCCGCGATGGGCAAAAAAAAATAACCGCACAGGTCGAACTTTTTGAGAAGTTACTTTTTTTTGATGTTACCACAGAGAGGAATTGAAGGATATTGCCTTAAGATTGATAAATATGATAAAAGGGTTGTGTTGGTTAAAATGATTGTAACTCAAGTTCACGGTTCAAGGTTAACTGATGAAAACTGCACGGTTTTGAGATATTGAGGGATGGCACATTGCGAGTAACTGCTGCTGTTCGTGGATTCATCACCTATCTCAAGAAATATGAAGAGCGCAAAGCGACCAACCGTGAACCCAGAACCTGAATATTTACGTTATTTCTTCCAAAATGACGGATAGAACACGACCAGAGCTGAAAACATTTCCACTCTGCCAACCAGCATATTCCAGGATAAGAACCATTTCCCCACATCAGAAATATGGGCGTAATTTTCTGACGGTCCCACTGCCCCAAAGCCGGGGCCTATATTCATGAGTGTGGCAATTACGGAACTCATGCCCGTAAGATAGTCCATATCATCCACCAACACCATAAAACAACCCCCTCCCAGCACCATGAATATGTTTACAATAAAATAACAGATGGCAAGATCTATTATTGAGGGTTCAACAGGACGCTGGTTAAGCTGGATTGATATGACAGCCATGGGTTGCAAAAAGATTTTCTTTACTGATGCATACATGTATTTGCATATAAGAACATAATGGACGACCTTGATGCCGCTGGTGGTTGATCCGGCGCAGGCCCCAATAAAGCACACCGTAAATAGAAACATCTGCGCGGCCTGAGGCCATTTTTCATAATCGGCAGTGGTGAACCCGGTTGTGGTCAAGAGAGACATTACCTGGAATGTCGCGTACCTGATAGAATCCATTAAACTGCTATAAGTATTATCCTTCCATAAAATCCATGAAACAATGCCACAAAAAAACAGCAAAAGCCCCACATACCAGCGGAATTCAGTGTTTATCCTTAATGCTCGCCAGTCCCCTTTCAATATCTGATAAAAAAGTATAAAGGTCATACCGCCCAGAAACATAAATAGAATGATAATCCAGTCAAAATAAGCATTGTTATAAAATCCTACACTTGCATTATAAGGGGAATACCCTGAAGTTGATACAGTTCCGAACGAATGACACAAAGAATCAAAAAGGGACATTCCTCCAAGGCATAACAAAAATGTTTCTAAAAGGTTTAGCGCCAGATATATCCCCCAGAGCCAGATCATGGTATCTCTATTACGGGGTTTGAATTTTTCTTTGGTAATAACCTGGCCAGGACTCGACTCTGCTCGAAATATACGAAGCCCCCCCATTCCATGGGGCAGGAATAAAATAGTTAACGTCAAAAACCCCATACCACCGAGTAAATGGGTCACTCTTCGCCAAAACAACAGTCCGTGAGGGACCACTTCTATGTCAGTGAGTATGGTTGCCCCGCTGGTTGTATAACCGGACATCATTTCAAAAAAAGCGTCAGTAAAGGAAGGAATCGCTCCGTAGATCATAAAAGGCAGGCCGGAAAGAGCAGAGACCAACATCCATCCAAAGACAGCGATGAAAAAACCGTCTTTTATGTTTAAATCGTGATTTTTTCGAAAAAACCACCAGCAAGGTAGTCCCAATGCAATTGTAATTATTCCGGAAATTAAAATTGAAAACAGATCTCCTTCATTGTAATACAAGGAACATATTAACGGTAAAGCCATTGAACTACCGGTAACAATTAATAAAGTTCCCAGGACATGTGCTATTGAGGAGAAGTGCATAGGTTTTCAATGTTAGAATAAAAGTTGGGTAATAGAAATTTGTCTTTTAAAGGCAGGGGAAGGATAACTTGAATATGGACAAACAAAAACCAAGTCCTTTGGGGCCAGATTTCTTACTCGAATAAGTCTGAATGAGTCCCTGTTCGTATCAGGCAAAGTTCACTTCCTTCTATGCGGTAAATGAGTAACCAATCAGGCCCAATATGGCATTCCCGGCAATCTTTCAGTGTTCCCTTGAGTTGATGGTCTTTGTTTTCAGGACGCAATTTTTCTGCGCTGGCGAGACGCTGAATGATATCTTTCAGCTTGTTGATATCTTTATGTCGTCTAATTATGCGCTTAACGTCCCTTTTAAACTGCGTGTCACGTCTGATTGATCTCATTACATCAGATTCCGAGATCGTCAAAAAGCTCTTTAGGTGTTGAAAATTTCTTCCCCTTACCTTGCCTGGAATTCTCGATGGCTTTCATGGTTTTTTCGTTGGGAATATGAAGTTCAAAAGGCAGTCCACGTTGGGCAATAACCTGCCGGTAGAACAATTCAAATGATGTTGAAACTGATAATCCCAGGTCCTTGAGTATCTTTTCTGCCTCTTTCTTAACTTCGGGATCCATCAAAGCTCTTGCAGTTGCTGTTTTTGTTGTTCCCATCTTTCCCTTCCTTTCTGATATAATAGCATATTATATGC
>JBARSG010000258.1:0-3399 GCA_049644625.1 Desulfobacterales bacterium
CTTACGGGTGCTTAAGCACAAGTTTCAGTCGGTTGGAAAGAGATACACGCCGTCGTGGAGCGTTCTCCCTGTATTAGAATTCAAATGCGTTTACCCTGTCCAATTACCATTACTCCTTTGACAAGAAGCGCCTATTCGGAGTAAAATTGATAAATCATCTTAAACGGAGTCTTTTGACCTTGAAGAAATTACGGATCACTATCATATTCATGCTGATTTTTGCGTTTTTAGTTGCGACCGCCGTATATGTGGACATCTATATCTATGCCGGAAAACCTGTAAGTGCCGAACCTGTAAAAGAGGTTATCATTGTTGAACCCGGCCAGAAATTCAAGTCTCTTTCCCAAATACTGCATCAAAAAGGGGTGATCAATCATCCTGCAAAATTCAGGTTGTTTTCCCGCATTAAAGGCTATGATAAACGCATAAAAGCCGGAGAATATGTCCTTTCCTCTGCCATGACACCGAAAAGAATACTTGAAATCTTAGTCATGGGAAGGGTCCGTCTCCACAGGCTCACCATACCCGAAGGTCATAATCTGGGGCAGGTTGCACAGGCTGTTTCCCAGGCAGGATTCGGAACCCAGGCAGATTTTTTTAAAGCCGCAACAAACGCCGATCTGCTTCGTTCCAAAGGAATTGATGCTCAAACCTTTGAGGGTTATCTTTTTCCCGACACCTATTATTTTACCAAAGACGCCACACCCGAAAAAATCATATCTTCAATGGTGAAACGTTTCTGGTCCGTGTTCAAGCCGGAATGGAAAAATCGAGCCGAAACCCTTGGATTTACAATCCACCAGGTGGTAACACTTGCATCGATTATCGAAAAGGAGGCCGGTATGGCCGTGGAACGACCGATTATCTCCTCGGTTTTTCACAATCGTTTAAAGCGGAGAATACGTCTGGAAAGTGATCCCACGGTTATTTACGGCATAAAGGACTTTAACGGCAACATTACCCGAAGAGATCTTGCCGAAGATACACTTTACAACACCTATAGAATCAAAGGACTTCCGCCAGGGCCCATTGCAAATGCCGGAACCAAGGCCATAGAAGCCGCCCTTTATCCGGCCGACACCCGGTTCCTTTATTTTGTCTCAAAAAAAGACAACACACACCAGTTTTCAACAAACCTAATAGATCACAACAGGGCCGTGGAAAAATATCAGCTGGGCCGATAAAAAGAAAGTTAGTTCGCTTCGCCCCGCCTGCCATTGCAAGGCACGAGCGGGCAGGTCACGATTGGAATGATGGAACAATGGAAGTAGCATAAAATCAGGATCTACCAAAAGATCGGTAGTGTAAAATAAATTGTAGAATTTCCGAGACCAAAAATAATGACCGTATCTCAAGAAACCCCCAAAAAGGCACTCACGGATAGCAGAGCCATCCGCCAAAAGGTGTTTGAAACCGTCTCTGAATCTAACAAAAAGCTGACTTATGGTGAACTGGAAAAAAGACTCTCCCAAAAATTTACGGCGCATAAAAAAGCATTAAAAACGGCCATAAGCGACCTGGTGGCAGATCGCCAACTGGTCTATACTTATAATTTCGGTTGTTCGTTCCTGGAAAAATCGTTTAACAAACCCACCCGCATCTCAAAACGGGTCGTTCTTAAACCGCCCGGGATAAGTTACCCGCCGGAGTCCGATGAGGTGGTCATTAACATATCGCAAGGTGCGTCCTTCGGCTCAGGAGAACACCCCACCACCCGGCTGGCCGTCAGGGGCATAGAAGCGGCATTATCCGAAAAAAATCGTTTCTCAAAAACAAACCATACCCGAGCCCTGGACATTGGAACCGGGTCCGGAATTCTGGCAATAGCGGCGGTTGGGTTGGGGGTAAAAAAGGCATTGGCAATTGACATCGATCCGTGTTCAAGATCAGAGGCTAAAAAAAATATTAGTTTGAACAACATGGAAGATCGAATCCAGGTGCTTGACCGTGACATCGAAAATATCAATGAAAAATTTTCCCTGATAACGGCCAACCTCCGGTATCCAACCCTTAAACGGCTTTGTTCTCACATTTCAAAAATAACAGAAAAACCGGGTATGGTTGTGGTTTCGGGAATCAAAACAGATGAGGTGACGGACATTTTGAATAGTTACACCCAGAAAGGCTTTAGCTGTACCTGGAAAGCAGTTGAAAAAGATTGGGTTGCGCTGGTATTTGCTCGTTAATTATAAAATCAAAAAAATCGGAACTAAAAAATATCACGAAAGCATGAAAAATGGATATTACAGCATTTTCAGATGAACAATCGGCAGGCCAGCGCCTGATGGTGGGGTTTGACGGAACCGAACTTAACCCGGACCTCAAATTCCTTATTAAAACTTTACATGTGGGCGGAATCATCCTTTTTGCAAGGAACCTTATAAATCCCGACCAGATCAAACGCCTGTGCTCATCCATTCAGGAATATGCCCGTTCCTGCGGCCAGCCGCCGCTCTTTATCTCTATTGACCAGGAAGGCGGAAAAGTAGCCAGACTCAAAGAACCGTTCACTCAGTTCCCGGGCAATCCTAAAATGAAAGGCTCTGAAGATGCGATTCATTTTGCCCGAGTCACTGCGGCAGAACTCACAGAAATCGGAGTCAACATGAACCTTGCCCCGGTATTGGATGTTGCCCCCCAAGGCATAAACAGTGTCCAGGCAAGCCGTGTATTCGGCCACGATCCGCTGTGGGTATGTGAATTGGGAACCGTGGTCATCGATCATCTTCAGGTTAACAATATTATGGCGGTGGCAAAACATTTCCCGGGGATTGGCCGCATCATACTGGATCCACATGATGAAATCTCCGACCTGGATATTGATCTTGACGCCATGCAAGCCACCGATCTGCTTCCGTTTAAAGCCGCCATAGAGAATAACGTGTCCGGAATCATGCTTTCTCACATTCGTTATCCAAAGATGGATGCCCAGTGGCCCGCAAGTCTGTCAGCGACCATTGCCGATGATCTTCTTCGCAAACAAATGGGGTATTACGGCGTCATCATGACAGACGACCTGGACATGGGCGCTATTAAAAAACATTATGATATCAAAACCGTTCTCCGGCAAATCCTTTCGGCAGATATAGACATCGCCCTGATCTGTCACAAGGGTCCGGACATTGAAAATGCTTTTCAAGAGATTTTTAAATCCTTCTCGGATTCTAACCGGATTAAAGAAAAAGGGTCCCAATCTTTAAGAAGAATCGTGAAGCTGAAAAGAAAATATTTAAAATTTTAGCCGGACAGCCCGTTTACTCCAATGAAGCCGGCTTTTTGTAACAGTTTAGTCCCATTTCTGGTGTTGAATTTCAATTGTCAGAAATAAGGAGATAAAGACAAGCTTAAGACGAATCATTATAAAGTTCAGCCTGAGTGGTAGCGGCATCTGAAGTGAAT
>JBARSG010000259.1:0-3519 GCA_049644625.1 Desulfobacterales bacterium
TCAAGTTAAATAGGACGCAGATTTTCGCAGATATACACAGATAATATTGTTATTTTGCAATTTAAGAATCTTGATAATCTGTGTTCATCTGTGTCCAAAAAAGGAAATTCCTATACTATCAAGTTAAATTAAACCGTATTGGATAAAGAAACAGATAACCATTACCCAGCAGATTGAGAAGTTACGAATAATGGCGGCAACCAACGCGTTTAACGGATATTTTCTCTTTGTTTTATGGTTTTTATTATATCCGCCAATAATGTTTTTCCTGCTTCTATGGTGCTCAGATCATAGACCCCTGCTACAAACGACCCTACCTGTGTTTCGATGATTTTTTGATGATAGGGTTCCTCGGAAACAAAACCGTGCTTACCAACCCGGTCAAAGGAATAACATTTTTTCCCGGACTTCAAAAAAAAAGACCGGTGTTGTTTCACGGCGTGCACCGCATCCCGGGGTGAGGGGAGCATGGCAACAAAGGCCGTTACTTTTTGACCTTGGATGCGATAATCACATACAATACCCCTTTCCAAAAACGCGTGTCCCAGTATGCCGCCTTTTATATAGCGTTCCGATCCGGTAATCCTATTCTTTTCGGGAAGATAGAAAAGCTCCGACGGCGGGGTATTGTCACCCGGCAAATGCGCCGCAATGCTTGCGGCCATGGTCCCGACCCTTCCCTTTTCTTTTTCGCGAGTGATATAAGCCTGTATTTCAACAAAAAATCGATCTTTATAAAAAGCAAGGTAACCATCAGATCCGGTAGATGCTGCGCCCAAGTTCAAAGCAGATGCCTGGCCGCCTCTTTTTGACTGGAATACCCCGAACGCATTCAGTTTGTTTCCCATATCATAAATATCGATGGTCACCGTGTCTTTTCCGCCGGAAACAGATGTATAATTTGCTCCTGTCAACTCAATAAAACCAAATGCAATAAAAAATTCGGCTTCGCCATTAATGTATTCATAGAGGTTTTGGGGGAGAAAACTATAGGGCTGTCCTTCCATCTGCCATTCCGGCGACGGCAGGGCCGTGCTAAATATCGCCTCATCGCCGGATTCAGCAAGGGGGCTGATGCATGTTACGGCCATGGAGAACAAAATCATCAAAAGAGTTATGAGGCAGCGCAAGGCCGGGCGGGCGGGGCCGGCTTTAGGTAAAATGAATATGGGCATGGCGCATTCGCTCCGATATTTTTATCCCGTTAATGCAATTACAGGTGGGGGCTGTGCAGCCCATGCATGCCAGGGCATTCTCCGTGGACGGAAGTCTCCGGTAAGTGGCCCGTCCCAGGTCGAAGTCTTGATAGCCTTCCCAGTACATGAGACAGCGGTGAATGGTGGAAATGTCCACCTGCTTTTTGCATGAAGAGGTGCAGCTGCCGCACCTCAAGCAGTAGCGATCTTTAACCTCATCATAATAGGCCGCAAGGGTCTTTCGGTCACTCCACCCGATTTTCTTCCCGATAACGCCGGCGTTTTCCGCAAGCTGCTGCCGGTTAACCATTCCGGGGATGGCACAGTCCACAAACTGGTTGTCAAGGACCCATTTCAGTGCTGCCTGATGCGGATTGAGCGATAGTTTTGCTTCCGGTTTATAGCCGCCGGCCTGCGTCTTCATGGCAACAATGCCCACGCCTTTCTGACGCGCGCGTTTTAATGCCTGGATGTGCGCCGGGGGGCTCTTATAATTCAGTGTTGCCAGAAAAACATCGTAGAACCCGGCCTCTAAAGTTCGGTCCACCGTATCCACGTAGGTCTGGCCCGTGGTGTGGAAAGAAATTCCCACAAAACGGGCTTTTCCGGTTTTTTTCATTTTTTGACAAAAACCGAGCAGTTCGTCATGCAACGGCCACTCCGGATTTGTAATGTTATGGAGAAAGAGCACATCAACATAGCCGGTCCGAAGCCTTGTTAAGCTTTTTTCCATCATGGTTTCCATGGATTTTTGATTGTTGAGCCGCTTGTTCCCGAACTGCTTGTAATAAGGTGGGATTTTGGTGGCAATAAAGACTTTGGACCTGCCGTACTGTTTGAGTACGCTGCCCAACATCTCTTCATTATTGCCGTTCTGGTACCTGTGGGCCGTATCAAAATAATTGATCCCCATGTCCAGGGCTTGAAATAAAACCGCGGGCTCGGACAGTCGCATCACGCCAAAGCTGAGCGCTGAAACCCTCATGCCTGTTTTACCAAGGGTCCGGTATTCCATGGTTGCGGATTCCTTAGAACCGGCCCCTTTAGGGGTTTTTCCCCAGACATGACGTGCAGCAAGCGTATGCACGCCAAAAGTGCTATAGGTACATGTAAGAGTAAGATCTTTTAAGAATCGACGACGGGTTAATTGTTTTTCTATCATTTTGCCCTCCACCGTTTTTCTCCAAACAAAATTCAATGCCTATAACGCATGCTGTTGGGCCATGATTACTCACTATTCACAATCCAGGCTCCGATTCCATTATACATACAACGGTAATTTAATCGCCAGACATTTTTATAACCATATCCCGATACAGCCCATCAGGATCAGATACCACCAGAGCCTCTCTTATATCGGCAAACTTCATGTTAATCTCTTCAAACTCTTTGAGAAGATCCGAGGTTTCTTGAACCCCTTCCTCCATTACTTTGCGGACCGTCTTGTCCACATCCGCCAGTAGTTCCTGCTCCAGGTAGCCGATGGTGTATCCGTCAGATAGAATGGTTCTGCCGTTGAATTCTTGATCCACTCCGGCAAGAATACGCAGCAGCAAACTTTTGCCCGAACCGTTCAGGCCGAGCACACCGATTTTGGCGCCGTAAAAGTGGGACAGGGATATATCCTTTAAAACCGGTTTGTTATCGTAAAACTTGCTGACTTTTATCATCGAATAGATGACTTTATCGATTTCGTTACTCACGCTTTAAACCCTCCAAAGGTTTGCATACTGATCCTTCTGGAAAACCTTTTTTCTGACTATTCATATTTCCCCAATATTAGATGCATTTAACGAACCGAGCTGAGCCGCCAGGCGACTGGCGCAGTGCGGCCAAACACCAACCAAAACGCCTCAAATACAACGAAAACTCCAAAAAGGATCTCGATTGCCCGGTCGGTTCCAGAGACGGGTTAGGCGGCGAGCCCCTACCGATGGCTGACGAGCCTGGCTCAACCTATTCTCAAAACCTTTGCCCCCCGAATCCTTCTCGTCTTGAGTTCAACCAATGCCTGGTTGGCCTCTTCTAAGGCGAATTCCTGAATCTCGGGCTTGATACGCATTTCGGCCGCCAGTGCCAGAAACTCGCTTAAGTCTCTTCGACTGACATTGGCGACACTCTTGATTTCCTTTTCCATCCACAGATGGATGGGGTAGTCTATCCGCAGTAGACAGTCCTTGTCCACCTCTTCTTTGCGGATCGCGTTGATGACCAATCTTCCGCCGGACGCCAGATTTTTCAAAGCTTCCACTATTGGTCTCCATACCGGCGTGGTGTCTATAATGCAGTTCAGCTTTTCCGGCGACACCTCCGTAGTATCCCC
>JBARSG010000260.1:0-1712 GCA_049644625.1 Desulfobacterales bacterium
GACTGACCCAGGGGTTTTTCTGAAGGTTTTTAAATTTGGTTGTATTTTTGTGTGTCACCATGTAAACTTCTTTACAGGTTGCATCGGTGATATAGGCCATGAGTGAACAATAGGGCTTGTTGCCGGAAGCCGTAGAAAGAACACAAATATTTTTTTTTCTGACAAAATTTTTCATTTTTTCGAGCATCATCGTCCGCCTATACTCCTTTATTCTAATTGAGGCGAATCCCCAAACTTGACGTTCATTATGTCTATTTAAAAAAATAGCATTTTTAAAACCAATAGAAAAGATAAAGTTTCAAAACGGTTAAGCTTAATGGGTCAAGACGGATGCTATTTAGTGTCCATTAAAATTTAAATGAAGGATGACAAATATACATGAGGTAAGCCATGGACGAAAAAATAAAGCTTGGCATCAGCGCGTGTTTAATGGGTCAGGATGTTCGCTGGAACGGCGGACATGCAAGGGATCGATACCTCACCGATATACTAGGTAAATATGTGGAATACGTGCCGGTATGTCCGGAGGTGGAGTGTGGAATGGGCGTTCCCCGGGAGACCCTGCGTCTTGTGGGGGATCCGGACAATCCCAATCTGGTCACTTCTAAAACAAACATCGACCATACTCATAGGATGACCGAATGGGCTCGGAAAAGAGTTGAAGCATTGGAAAAAGAAAACCTGTGCGGGTTTGTTTTCAAAAAAAACTCTCCCAGCAGCGGGCTGTTTCGAGTTCCGGTTAGAACTTCCAAAGGAATGCCCCAAAAAAAAGGTCAGGGAATATTTGCCCGAGTGTTTACGGAGCACTTTCCGTTGGTTCCGGTGGAAGAAGAAGGTCGGCTGCATGATTCCAAACTCAGAGAGACCTTTATCGAACAGATTTTTACCTTGATGCGCTGGCGGCAAATGCTATCCAAAAAGAAAAATATGGGAAGCCTGGTCGATTTTCATTCCCGGCACAAGCTGCTCATTATGTCCCATAGTCCCAGCCATTCGCAAATGATGGGGAAGCGGGTTGCCGAAGGTAAAGCCCTGCTCATGGAGAATTTGTTTACGCAGTACGAAACCCTGTTGATAGAGGCTTTGAGACTAAAGACCACTCTGAAGAAGAATATCAACGTACTGCAACACATCATGGGATACTTTAAAAAACAGCTGTCTCCGGATGAGAAACAGGAACTGCTTGAAATCATCGAGCAGTACAGACAGGAACATGTTCCCTTGATCGTACCGGTGACCCTGCTCAACCATTACATACGAAAATACAAACAGCCGTACTTGGCGCAACAGATCTATTCAAACCCGCATCCCATTGCGCTGAAGTTGCGCAATCATGTTTAAACCAAAGAAGAGGTGTCATTGAAAAATTCCAAACCGATTCTGGTTACCGGAGCCACCGGCTATGTGTGTGGACGTTTAATTCCGGTTACGTCAAGACCCACGATCCCTATTGGAATGCCGCCATGCAGGAGATGAAATTTACCGGATTCATGCACAACTACATGCGCATGTATTGGGGCAAAAAAATATTGGAATGGTCATAATAATGAACTATTTACATATGAACTCATAGCCCTTCCTGTAATAAGCATCCCCTGTTACGAATAAAAATTTCTTTCGGCCTGCGACTTCAAAAGCTTTTTAGCAATATTGGGGTGCCACATTTGACTCATTATTTCTTAAAATGCCTGAAGACAGTGATAGGTTTGTCC
>JBARSG010000261.1:0-11336 GCA_049644625.1 Desulfobacterales bacterium
TTCAAGATTGTTTATATGCAAGATATTTCAGGAGAATCCCATGATTATTAAATTTATTCCCATTGGAACGGTACATACGGCTGCCCGCAACCTGCCACGACATTGGACCGTTTCCCATGTGGAAGGCACCCTGGAAATCCTGCCCGAGTATACCGCGGGTCTTTCGGATATGAGTGCCGGCCAGCGCATTGTGGTGCTGTTCCATTTTCACAAGAGTCCGCCTTTTATACTCGAATTGCTAAAACAGACGCCGCCCCACCGGAATAAGGCTTTGGGCGTGTTCAGCATTTGCTCACCCCGACGACCCAACGCTATCGGCCTTTCGGTACTGGAGGTAATATCAAAGGACGTCAACCGGATTCGGGTGCGGGGTCTGGATATGATTGACGGTACGCCCATTTTGGACATCAAGCCGCACATTGAGGATCAGCACAGCTGTCCAAGCTACCCGGGACCCCGTCGTGAGGGAACACCCTGAGGGAGGGAACTTTTTTGCAACCATGTCAAGCGTAAGAACCGGAAGACGAATCTACTATAATGTTTTCTCTTATGTATATGATGCGTTTGTGAATCTGCATGCGCGTCGAGATGCCGGAGATACGAGGAACTTCCTGGTCGAGATGGCCAACCCGGAGGGGAAAACCAATCCGACCATTCTCGATATCTGCTGCGGGACAGGAGCCGTTATTGCGGCATTTGCCAATCGCTATCCCGAAAGCGTAACCGTGGGCTACGATTTTTCCCGGGGGATGTTGCGTAAAGCGCGAAACAAACAGGAATCCCGAAAAACTATCTTCATAGAAGGGGATGCGGCAGCCCTCCCCTTTGCTGATGAGAGTTTTGATGTCGTTACCTGCTCCCACGCATTGTATGAACTGAAACGGCGGACCCGGCAGACCGCCTTGCGGGAAATGAGGCGCATCATACGTTCCAACGGGGTGGTATTGCTCATGGAACACGAAGTGCCTCATCATCCCCTTATTAAGATACTCTTCAACATCAGGATGATGTCAATGGGATCTGCTGATGCCGTAGAATTTGTTAAAGGGGGACTGGACCCGTTTCGACGGATATTTCCAGACGTCTCGCTGTATCATTCCCCCACCGGTAAAAGCAAACTCATCGTATGTCGGAAACACAGTTAAATGGGGGAAGGCGGAATATCAAAAATTTATTGAGAAGTTACAAACAAAAAACGTATCCGTTCATGGAGTAGTTGAGTTAGTGGAAATTTCAAACAACAAATCCCAAAAAACAAACAAATCACAATGACCTAAAGTGAAAATTCCAAATAACAAATAAATTCCAATGACAGAAATTCAAAATCCCAAACAAAAAAAACAATCGCTTTTGAACCGGTTTGGAATTTGGAGTTTGAGATTTGATGCTTGATATTTGGGATTTATTTGGAATTTGGTACTTGGAATTTGTGATTTTAAAAAATCCGTGAACGACGACGAATTTAAAAAACGTGGATGGCAGAGGATCGGATTGAAAGGTAAATGTCTTTCCCTTTTTGGAGTTCTAATTTAAAAAAGTCGTTCTTGCTTAGCATCACCCTGAAGATTACGTCACCAGTCCGGGCTGAAACCTCGTAGTACGGACCTCGATCAGTAACACCCATTACCTTGCTTTGAAATGCATTCATATCATTTCCAAAAGCCCCATTTCTGCTGATCATAATATCTTCAGGCCGAATCGCAACATAGCGCTTATTTTCTCCGGGCGGGGATTGAAGGTGTAACTCAAGGTCATGCACCCGTGCCGTTTTGTCTTTAAATGATGCGTGAAAGACATTTTTAATGCCCATGAATTTGGCAGCAAACGCAGTGGCCGGTTTTTTAAAGACTTCCTGGACAGGACCGATCTGATCGATTTTGCCATAATTTAGGACCGCCATTCGTTGGCCCAGAAACATGGCTTCGGCAAAATCGTGTGTGACCATTAAAAATGTGGTTTCTACTTCCTGATGCAGTTTTTTCAACAACTCCCGAATGTCTTCCCGGAAATTGGGATCCAGTGCGGAGAGAGGTTCATCCAAAAGTAGCACGGAGGGATTCACAGCCAAGGCCCGTGCAAGGGCGATTCGCTGTTTTTCGCCGCCGCTTAAATTATGAATGGATCGCTGAGCAAGAGACTGGAGTCCCAATTGCTCCATAAGCCGTGTTACCCGTTTTTTCGAAGCCTTTGGATCGTTTTTATGGTAACGCAATCCATAAGTAATATTTTTCAAAACAGACAGGTGGGGAAATAGTGCATAATCCTGGTACACGATGCTGGTTCCCCGCTGTTCCGGAGGAAGACGGGTAATCTCTCTCCCCTTTACAAAGATATGGCCGCTGGTAATGGGTACAATACCTGCAATTGCTTCCAGCACAAGGGTCTTTCCTGCCCCTGTGGGTCCCAGAAGCATGAAAAACTCTCCATCCTGAATGGAAAGATTGATATCCTCAAGGGCAAAGCCGGGAAATTTAATGAGCAGATCTTTTATGTCGATCATGTTTTATTTTTCCTTTGGCAAAGAGCAGATTCTCAAGAGTAAAAACAGCAGCAGGCTGACCACTATTAGCCAGACAGCCACGGGTTGGGAATATTTAATGCCATAGGCGGTGAAGCGCTCATAAATCATTACCGGTGCGATCATGGGGTGATACGCTACAATAACCACCGCCCCGAATTCACTGATTGCCCTTGCGCTGCACATAATGATGCCCACCAGCATGGAGCGCCATGCGAGGCGAAAGGTTACCCGAACAAATGTCTCAGACAGAGAGGCCCCAAGGCTCCTGGATATATTTTCCAATCTCACCGGTATGGCTTCAAATCCTGCCTTGACGGTGTTTACATAAAATGGCAGACCCACGAAGGTCAGAACTGTCACAATTCCGGTGACCGTTCCCATTATTTGGATCCCGACTTGCTGCATCAGCTGTCCGAGCCAGTGATTTTTACCGGCCAGCCCAAGAATCGCAATTCCGACGACGGGGTGTGGGATCATGATGGGCAGATCAATGATACTTTCAACGAGCTTTTTTCCGAAAAAATTCTTCCGGGCCAGTAAATAGGCAAAGGGGGTACCGATTAAAAACGAAATCAGGGCCGCCATGCCGGATGTATAGATGCTCAACCCGATCGAACCAAGGACATCAGGGTCACAAATGGCATCTTTGAGATCTTGCACAGAGGGCTGAAGAACCATTTCGGTCAGAGGAAAGATAATAAATACAACAACCGTGCAGGTGGAAAAAACGGCTATCCAAAAAAATGGATCAATCTTCTTCTTTTTTACCATGGATTTCTAATTCCTTACCTCAACCCATTTTAGTAAAGACAAAGGAAGCTTGGATTTCATTTTTTCTGAGGGAACCCTGCAGGGGACAAAAGGCGGTTGTCCCATCTCATTCAGAGTCTTTAAGCCTCCATCGGGGTCCATTAAATACTTCAGGAACGCCTCGGCAGCTTCGATATTTTGAACGCTTTTTAATATGGTGATTCCATAGGTACATGATTTTCCGGTTCGAGTAATCCATGTCCCGGGTTTTTTGCCGGTCACGTTTACCGTTGCCTGTTTGTACAACTCATCCATTTTGTAATTGCCCAGGTTGATCTCATCAGGAAGCATTATGTACTTCAAACCATGTTGAACAGCAACGGAAAGATACTCCCAGGCATAGTCCATATTTCCGGTCTTGAGTAACGAAACCAGTTCAACCGATTTGGACCGTACGTTTTTCTCCGGCCGGTTTGCAATCAACTGATCATGGAGGCCGGGCAATTTGTAATATTTTTCAGCAAGTTGAAGCACCATAAGGCTCCTGTAGCCGCAGGGGTCCAGATTTGGATCCGCTTGCCCCCAGATTACACCTTTTCGCTTTAAAATCATGTACCAGTTGTTGGCGTTGATCTGGTTCGCAAAGCGGCTCTTATCCGTATAACAAAGGACCAACTGGTTTGTTGCAAAACGAATATTCCACTCAGCATATTCGGGAATCAGGGTCTTGTCTATAACGTTAAAATCAGCAGATGCCATAATATCGGCCGGTTTATGCAGCTCTGAAATCATCCGCGCCATCTTTGTGCTTCCTCCTCCCTCACGGAGCACGTCAACTTTGGAATTTTTTGCCTCAAAATCCTTTTCTATTTTGGCAAAAGGCACCGTAAGACTACCTGCATGGAAAATGATAAGTTTTCCCTGTGGTTCGGCGCTAACAGAAAAAGGCAACAGGACCGTGAGCGCTACAAAAATAATTCGCGTGCACGTCATCAGATTCGCCAATTTTATCATAACCTATTCCTCCGCGTTAAATTTTGATTCTTTTGGAAAAACCATTTTGCCGCATAAACTCAAATCGTATCCATCCAGTTTCACGGCTAGGTCACGAAATTGAGGCTCATGCAGAAGGCTCAGAAAGAGTTGAACCCCCTGTTCAAAAAAATGCTCTTTTGAGATAAGAAGATCAAATCGCTCCCAGCGAAGCGGAATAAAGTCCAATCCCAAAAGACTTGCGACCGGTTTGATGGCAGGAGCCATATCGGCCCGGCCCGAAAGCACCTCCATGGCCACATCCAGATGGCTTCTGAATTCTTGATGATACCCTTCAATCCGCGTGTCTTTAAGGCCTGCCTTCTCCAGTTCCCGGTCAAGGAGAAGGCGTGTGCCCGTGCCCACCGGACGATTGGCAATCTTGATTTCCGGTTGTCCCAGGTCGGAAACGCCTGAAATTTGCTGAGGATTTCCTTTGGCTACCAGGAATCCCTGTTCTCTTCGGCAGAAATTCACCAGTACGGGAAACTTTCCTTTAAGTTCTTCCTGTGCATACTCAAAATTGTACTCCTGTTCATCATCCTGTAAAAGGTGACTGCACGCCACATGACAAATGTCTCGGCCCAGGGCCTTAAGACCTCCCATGCTGCCCACGTTGCCGAAAACGGCCATATGCTCATTATAGAGATTATTGAAAAGGGAAATGATTTTGTCCAAAAGGATATCATTACTCCCGGCGATGATTAGAAGGCCATGATACGGCGGCAACGGTTTCTCTGGCTTGGGATAGTTGATGGTTTGATTTTCCAGCCACCGTTCAACAAGGTGGCGGGGAAAGAGCCATTTGCCGGTTACCTTGCTTGCAGGCAGTCCTTTGTCGGCGACCAGTGTGTAAACCATCTTTTCATTAATATTTAAGAACTCGGATACCTCGCGAGTGTTGAGTAATGTCTTTTCTTTAGTCATTTTATTATTTCCCTCGTTATTCTGATTTCCATTAAAAATGCGACCTTATGGTTAATGTCTGCCTTTTGCAGGATTAATTATTTTGCAACGAAGCGTTACACATGTCAAGCCATATCGGTAACTATTTGTCAAGATATTATTTAATTAGGATTAGACAGAAAATGTGGTGGCTTTAAATAACGATAAACAACAATTAATAACTGCTATTTCTTGATGACAAAAATTATCATGGGACAGGGGACTTGATTTTTTATAAGCATCTGATATGCTTTCTGCGCATTAGCAATTTTAATCTCTTCAAGATAGAACAATAAAAAAATCAATAAGGAGAGCTTATGAGCGAAGCCATTCAGCAACTCGAATCATTTATTGAAAACTGGACAGAAACCCCGGAACAAAACAAAAAAGCGTTTGTGCGTCTGAAAGATTATATGGCATCCAAACCCGGGGTGAATCTGGATTTTATATCCCGTGAGGGGCTTACCTATTCCCTTAGAGCAGCCCACGAGAATCAAAAAAATAAACCTTTGTTTGTGATGGTGGACGTGATAGAAGACACCCCTCGATGGCTGTCGGTATGCTTTTATAACGAGATGATTGCCGATCCTGATGAAAACGGGGATTTTGTGCCGGACGGGCTTCTTGGCGAGGATGCGTTGTGTTTTGATTTGGAAGAATATAACGAAGAGGGAATCCGGTATGTCGAAGCCCGGATGGATGAAGCCTGTAAAGGTGCAGCCCAAGCCTGATAACAGCTTGGAGACAACACAGGTAACATACAGATCTCCCTTGATATAGAAACGGGCGGAACTCAAGGTGGTTCATAAAAACTTTTTACACGTTCATCAAAATTGAAAAAAGATAAACCCGACAGGCTGAATTTTTTTTTAGCCGTATTAAGCGGATTCTTACTTACCCTTTCTTTTCCAAAGGCCGGCTTTTCATGGCTGGCTTGGTTTGCCCTGGTTCCCTTGCTGGCCGCATTAAGAAATCTCTCCCCTAAAAACGGTTTTTATCTCGGCCTGTGTGCCGGTCTTGCCCACTACCTTACTCTGGTATACTGGCTGGCATATACCATGTCAACATACGGTCACCTTCCCCTCTACGCAAGTGTGCCGGTTCTTTTGCTGTTATCGGCTTATCTGGCGCTTTACGTTGCAATATTTTCTATGATTTTAACCTGTTTTTACAGAGGACCTGTATTCCTTGTGTTTATGATCCCCTCCGTGTGGGTTTCATTAGAATATATTCGTTCATTCCTTTTCACCGGTTTTCCATGGGAGTTGATCGGATACACACAATTTAACGTCCTGCATCTCATTCAGATTTCAGACATTTTCGGTGTGTATGGCGTATCATTTTGTATTGTCTTGAGCAATGCAGCAACTTTCTTGGCATATCTTTACTTGACAGGAAAATACTGGCAAGAAAAAAAAGTTAAAGCGAGGCTCGCTGCAGGATCGGTATTTACTTTGGCTTTGATTTTCTGTTTTGTCTGGTTTTATGGGAAATGGCGAATACAATCCATTCAAAAACTGATTTCCCATTCCCCTTCCATAAAAGTTGCAATTGTCCAGGGCAATATTGACCAGGCAAAAAAATGGGACCCCGCGTTTCAACGCGCGTCAACAGTAAAATATATTAATCTTTCTCTATTGGTAAAAAAACATAAGCCGGATCTTGTGGTATGGCCGGAGACTGCGACTCCTTTCTATTTTTTGCACAATGCTCGGTTGTCGGAAATGGTTAAAAAGGGGGTTCATGATACCGGCACGGACTTTCTAATCGGCAGCCCTTCTTTCAATCTCGGGAAAAATCGTGTTGAATATTATAACAGCGCTTACCTGATTGGCCCGGAAGGAAACGTTTACGGCAGGTATGACAAGGCACACCTTGTGCCGTTTGGAGAATATATTCCCTTTAATAAATGGTTGCCGTTTCTTGGAAAAATGGTAGAGGGCGTTGGAGACTTTAACCCGGGCAAAAAAGGGCACACCATTAAATGGGGAGATTTCCGGTTAGGCATTCAGATCTGTTATGAAATAATTTTTCCGCATCTTTCCAGAGCTATGGTAAAAAACCATGCGTCGGTACTGGTTAATATCACCAATGATGCCTGGTATGGCAGATCCAGTGCTCCAAATCAGCATTTTTCCATGACGATTCTCCGGGCCGTGGAAAACAGAAGGTCAATTATACGCGCTGCCAATACCGGTATCAGCGGATTTATAGATCCTTGCGGCAAGGTCATCGCCGCCACACCGCTTTTTGAGGACGCAACAATAACTCGGTCCGTGCCCATGCTTGAGGAAACGACCTTTTATTCCCGCTTTGGAGATCTGTTTGCCATGGCATGTCTTGGGATAACCCTGGTTGCAGGATTTTGGGGTTATTTAATTCGGAAATATTCGAATTAAGCCTAAACAAGAGTTGAAAGATAGAACAAAAGCGATTATAATAAACAAGCTTAGGGGCTTCGCCCCAATTGGAATAGTAAAATCAAAGCCCGGCTCTATGGGTCAGGATTCTTTACTATAGGAGGTATAAAATGACGATAGAACTCAAGGAAAACATTAAAGAACATTTTCTGAAATTAGAACAATTGAAAGGGTGTCTTTGACCTTGCCGAAAAAGAAAAAAGGCTTAAGGAAATAGAGACTCTGATTGCCAAAAAAGACTTTTGGGATAACCCAGAAGCCACCAAGCCGGTTTTAAAAGAACGAACATTGATCTCCGGTAAGGTGACATCATTTAAGAAACTTTACACCGATCTTGAAGAAAGTCAGATCCTGCTTGATCTTGCCATTGAAGAGTCAGATGCTGATACCAGAGAAGAAGTCTCCCAGCAAATACAAGCAATTGACAAAAAAATAAAAAAACTTTCCATAGATCTTATGCTCGATGGCGCAGATGATCGGAACAACGCCATTATTTCCATTAATGCGGGAGCAGGAGGAACCGAAGCCCAGGACTGGGCTGAAATGCTCTTCAGGATGTATACACGCTGGATCGAACGCAAGGGGTTTAAACTTGATGTCATTGATTTCCAGCCCGGAGATGAAGCCGGAATCAAAAGCGTTACGTTCACTGCCGGCGGTGACTATGCTTATGGATATCTAAAGGCAGAAAGAGGGGTTCATCGCCTGGTAAGAATGTCACCGTTTAGTGCGAGCGGCAAACGGCATACCTCTTTTGCCTCCGTGTTTGTCTATCCGGAACTCGAAAACGAAATCGTTGTCCAAATTGATGACAAGGAATTGCGTGTCGATGTATTCAGGGCCAGCGGCGCCGGAGGTCAGCATGTCAACAAAACCAGCAGCGCGGTTCGCATCACTCACCTTCCCAGCGGAATAGTTGTCCAGTGCCAGCAGGAAAAATCCCAGCATAGAAATAAAGAGCTTGCCATGAAGGTGCTTAAATCCCGGCTTTACCAGCTTGAGAAGCAGAAGCAGGATGAAAAATTGCAGGAAGTTCACGAAAGCAAAAGCGAAATTGCATGGGGAAATCAAATCAGGTCTTATGTCATGCATCCCTATCAACTGGTAAAGGATCACCGCATAAACCTTGAGGTGGGCAATGTAAACAGTGTTCTCGATGGGGGGCTGGATCTTTTTATAGAGGGGGTACTGCTTTCAGGTAAACCATAATATTGAAGATTTTCGATTGACAATTGATGATTTGTCAAAAAAAATGCCAATGACACATTATGCCAAAATTTAACTTTGTAAACTTTAGTCACTTTAGATCACTTTACACTTTTTTAACTTATGAATCCTCTTGAAATTATAGTTGAATTTTACCAACCCGGCACCAGAACTTATAACATTCTCGTACAACATGGAAAACAGGTGGCAGATAAGGCCGTAAATGCCGCCAAAAAAGTGCCCCACCTTAACCCGGATCTTAATTTTATCCGGGAAGCTGCCATGCTGCACGACATCGGCATTTTCCTGACCCATACTCCGGAACTCGGCTGTACCGGCGAACATCCCTATGTCTGTCATGGATATCTGGGAAGAGAAATTCTTGAAAGCAAGGGACTGCCGAAACATGCACTTGTGTGCGAACGGCATGTAGGTGTCGGCATAACTGCTGAAGAAATAAAGCGCCATAACCTCCCGCTGCCCGAATATGATATGGTGCCCATCTCCATAGAGGAACAGGTCATATGTTTTGCTGACAAGTTCTTTTCCAAAAATGGCAATCTGATTGTAAATGAAAAATCTGTTGAAGATATCTTACGCCGCCTTGAGCCATACGGCTCTGACAAGGTAATCACTTTTCAATCATGGGTCCGTTTGTTTAAATAAAATAACAGCATTTTCCTTGACCTGAAAGAAAGTTTCGGCTATTAGGATGGAAAAAATTGTTAGGTTTCAGCTTGGAATGTGAAAAGCGGTTCCAAAAACAAATTATAATAAAGTTGATGGTTTCGTAAAAAGTCAAAATCGACGGCAAAGTAAAAAGCTCCAAATTCAAGGCGCGCAAATCCTGAGGAATGAGGCGTACTTATAGTACGCTGCAATGACGAAGGATGCAGCGCAACGCAGAAGTTGGACTTTTTACGAAGCCGTCAAAGTTGAGTTATGCAATAGGCTTTAAGCCACCCAGACTCATAGGGGTGGCTTTTTTAATTTGGGAAGTTGGGCATGGCCAAACTGCTTGTCATTGATAATTACGACTCTTTTACTTACAATCTCGTCCAGATGTTTATGCACTATGACCTTGAAATCACAGTGTATAGAAGTGACATGATAACGCTTGAACAGATTACAGGGCTCAAACCTGAATATGTTCTTATCAGTCCCGGTCCCAAAGATCCTTCTCATGCCGGAATTTCAATCGATTTAATCAAGAAATTTTTCGATAAAGTCCCCATCTTTGGCGTATGTCTCGGCATGCAATGCATGAATGAAGCTTTTGGCGGACGTACGGTCCGGGCTCCGGTGCCCATGCACGGGAAAACCAGTATGGTTGAGCATAACAACTATGGTATCTTTCAAGGGATAACCTCGCCTTTTCCGGCTGCCCGCTACCATTCCCTGATGGTGGAATTCAGCCAGACTGAACTTGTCATAACATCGCGCAGCACGGATGGTATTATCATGGGAATGTCTCATCCTGAATTTCCACTTCATGGGGTTCAGTTCCATCCCGAAAGTTTTCTTACGGAAAACGGCTTTTTGCTTGTGGAAAATTTTCTTAACCTGGGACCTTTGGCGATTTCGAATTCCGGTATGCGTAATGCGAATTTCTGAGAAAATATAATTAAATAGTATAGTAATTTCCTTTTTTGGACACAGATGAACACAGATTATCAAGATTCTTAAATTGCAAAATAACAATATTATCTGTGTATATCTGCGAAAATCTGCGTCCTATTTAACTTGATTATGGATGAAATCAAAAAAGCCGCCGGACATATAACCGGTATTTATACGGAGCCTATTTCTCTGTCCGAACCGTTTATCGATTTTTCAGCCCGGTTTGCATCAATGCCCGGCACAACTGTTCTGATGAGCGGGGGTGATCTTGATTGTGCAAGACACCATATTCTCGGGGCAAAGCCATGGCTGGTATTTTCAGGACTGGGTCGTAACATGACCATTACCGTTGAAAATCAAACTTTTGATTTTATGGCCGATCCGTTTGATACCCTCCGCATGATATTAAAAGCCTTCTGCGTGAATGATCTTGACCTGGATCAATCTGATTTGCCGAAACCGGTCTATGCCGGTCTCTTTGGATACCTGGCCTATGACCTGAAAGACTGCCTGGAAAAACTTCCGCGTACATCCATAGACAGGCTCTGCCTGCCGCATATATATTTTATGGCGCCGTCAATCATCGTTGTCCATGATAAAATCAATGATACCACTCGGCTTTGGATACCGGAACGTAAATTTGCCGGAAAAAACAATTTAGAGAAGGATCTTGCTGTGTTTAAACGCAGCATTTCTGACAAACCGCCTAAAAACGGAAGTTTTAGCGGGGATGCCGGCGGATTTAAATCTAATTTTGCCCAGGCAGGTTACATGAATGCCATTAAGAAAATCAGAGAGTACATTGCGGCGGGAGACGTATATCAGGTCAATATGTCCCAGCG
>JBARSG010000262.1:0-16806 GCA_049644625.1 Desulfobacterales bacterium
TTTTCGTTCAAGATCAAGGCATGCGAAAAAAATAACCACAGGCATATATTTGATATTCCGAGGATTATTTTTTGAGCATAACGCAGAGATTGTGCGAAAAGACCATTAATCAACAGACTCATAGATCCAGAATAAACAAAGGGAACAGATTACTCCCTGTTCCCTTTCAAAAATGAAACATATAATAAATGTTAGCGTTTTGAAAACTGGAACCGTGCCCGCGCACCCTTCTGTCCGTATTTCTTTCTTTCCTTGACCCTGGCGTCACGGCGAACGTAGCCGGCTTTTTTCAATGCTTTCCGAAGCTCAGGGTTCGCCAACATCAAAGCTTTGGTAATGCCATGCCGAATGGCACCGGCTTGCCCTGAAAAACCTCCGCCGGTAACCCGGGTTTTTACATCAAATGATCCAAGAGTATTGGTCAAGATAAGCGGCTGTTTTACAATTGTTTTTACCATCTCAACCTTAAAATAATCATCCATGGGGCGATCATTAACGGTAATATCCCCGTTCCCCGGCGTTATCCAGGTTCTCGCGATGGCACTCTTTCGTTTTCCTGTAGCATAATAAACGTTTTCTTTTTCCATAAAATTCCCCGATAATTAATGAGAATTAACTTGCTCTTCTAACAGTCAAGAATCTCAGGTTGCTGGGCCTCATGAGGATGCTGATTACCTGAATAAACCTTCAATTTTTTGAAAAGCTTTCTTCCCAATTTGTTCTTTGGCAGCATACCCTTAACGGCAAAACGGATAAGATCTTCAGGCCTTTTTTCCAAAAGTTTCTGAGCGGTAATCGTCTTGAGACCCCCGATGTAACCACTGTGCCGATAATATTGTTTCTGTTGCCATTTTCTTCCGGTCATGACAATCTTATCCGCATTAACAACCACCACCCAGTCACCGGTATCAACGTGAGGGGTGTAAAGAGGGTTGTGTTTTCCCCGCAGGCGGGCAGCTATGGTACTGGCAAGTCTCCCCAGAACTTTATCTTGGGCATCAACAACACACCATTTGCCCTTGTTGTCGGTATTTTTTGCACTATATGTATATTTTTTCACTATGATTTTCTCCTCTGAATATAGAACCTTGGACATTTAAATAAAAATTGTGTCTGTGTCAAGGGAAAAATTGTCTTGGCAAATTGACACAAACAATTATTTCCAATATAAACCGAGTATCAGGCATATGTAATGGAGATGTTTCGATGGAAAATTTGGAAATCGAAGTAAAATTTTATTTATCGGATATGGACCGCATACGTGACCGGATTATTGAGCTCGGTGCTGTGTCCATGGGACGGGTTTTTGAAACAAATATACGCTTTGATGATGCCGATAACACTCTGATTCAAAAAAAATCTCTCCTGCGACTCCGCCAGGATAAAAAAATAAACCTTACTTTTAAATCCGAGCCTCCTTTTAAAGACGATCAATTTAAAATATTAAGAGAGATGGAAGTTGAAGTCAGCGATTTTACCACCATGAAACATATTCTGGAATCTTTGGGGTTCCGGGAAGAACAGGTATACGAAAAATGGCGTGAAACTTTAATATTAAACCGTACCCGCCTCTGCCTGGATACAATGCCCTATGGCAACTTTCTCGAGATCGAGGGCCAAAAGGAAGATATTAAGAAATTGGCATCCCAAATCGGTCTTAAGTGGAAAAAAAGGATTCTTCTTAATTACCTTGCAATATTTGATGTCATCAAGCAGAAATCAAACCTTCCTTTTTATGATGTCACATTCAGCAACTTTATAAATATCAGGTTCGACCTTGCGAAATATCTCGATCTTATTGAGGTTAATCGTCATTAGTTCATAGAGAAAAATTTGAAACAAAGCGAACCAACTTGATTATATAGTAATCTCTTTTTGTGGACACAGATAAACACAGATTTTCAAGATTTTCAAATTTATGAATATTAATATTATCTGTGTACATCTGTGAAAATCTGCGTCCTATTTAACTAAAATAAAACCATGATCTCTGTTTTGACATTAAACCTGCGTTTTGGATTGGCAGACGACGGACCCAATAGCTGGCAATACCGCAAAAAGGGCTTTCCCTATCTTTTTGAAAAATATCGTGCAGATTTTATCGGTTTTCAGGAAGCGAATGATTTCCAGACAGATTTTCTGAATGAGCTGCTGACGGAATACGATTTTATCGGCAAACGTAGTCCTTCACCGTCTTTCTGGCAAAACAACATTATCTTTTATAAAAAAACCTGGGCCTGCATCTATCGAGAACATTTCTTTCTGAGTCCAACACCAGCCATACCGAGCCGTTTCCGGGGAAGCCTCTGGCCGAGACAATGCACTATCGGTATGTTCAAAAACGGCAGCCACATGATCATATGTGTCAATACTCATTTTGACTTTGATACCTCGGTCCAAATCAAAAGCGCCAGACTGATTATGGAGCGGTTACTGCGTTTTCCGAGTGACATACCTGTAATTATGGTCGGAGATTTTAATACCACACCCTTTAGTCCCTGCTATAACATCTTCACCGGCCATGGCCAGAAGATAGAGGAAAAGGAGTGTTATTTTAAAAACGCTTTTAAAAAACCATTTCCAGGGACCCATCATGGATTTACAGGGGATATAAACGGAGATTATATAGACTGGATTCTTTATCGCGGAAAAATTATCAAACAAGAGAGCATGGTCATCAGGGATACAATTGACGGTCTTTATCCCTCAGATCATTTCCCGCTCTATGCCACATTTAAGAACATTGAGTAATCGTAACCGTTCACAGACTTTTTGAAACCCAAAATTCCAAGCGCCAAAGATCAATTAAATCACAAATTACAAATCCCAAATTACAAATAAATCTCAAATCTCAAGCATCAAATTCCAAACAAACCACAAACTCCAAATACCAATTACCCTGACTATTCCGATTTTTCCAGTATTGATGAAAATATCTTTTTCAATTCGTTTGGCCTTCTTTACGATTATAAGGTTTGGAGTTTTGAATTTCGGTTATTGTGATTTGTTTGTGATTTGCGATTTGTTATTTGTTTTTTCCGGCTTGTCCGGGTTAGGGATAACTAAGCCGCTTTACCAGATATGAATCGCCATTTTCTGTAAGCTCCATGGAAATATTGCCGCTGTTTTCCTGCCACGTCCCTTCATGCGAAAGAAATCGTGTGAAATATTTTCCCTGAATTCTAATGTTTCCTGTATCGGCCTGTAAAGAATAATCAATCAACTCAATCCGGTAGTTAAACGATTCGATATTTTCCATGTTTTTTCGATATTTGGGCAGCATATCCTGAAAAGGAGCGTTGTTTTCAGTGGCATCGGGAGTAAAAAAAGAGGCAAATTTATTAAGATCTTTACTGGCATATGTCTGGCAATAGATGTGCAAAAAGGATTCCAAGCGGTCTTTCCGGTCTTTCTGAGAAAGAATTTTTTCTTTGGAAGCCAACATCTCTTTATCTTTTTCTTGTTCAACAGGTTGTGTGCTCTCCTCAACAGCACCGGTACTTTCTGCTTTAAGTTCTTGAGTCATTGACGTATCTGTTTCATCGGTAACTACCTGCGTTTCTATAACTGGTTTCACTATTAAAGACTCTTTTTTCACCTTTAGTTCCAAAATCTGTTTTTCCTGCTTTCCGACGGCCTCCTGTTTTTCCGGAGAAGAAAGGTTCTCACGGAAAGCCGGAGTAGGAGTTTTTGGTTGCCGTTCTTTTTTACTCTCAGCCTCAGATGCTTTTTTCTTTTTAGCAGGCCTGATTGTTTTATTAGAAACAATAATTGCCCTGTCTTTGTATTTCTTTAAATCGTTAAGCGCCCTCTGTGCTTCGGCCCTGTCTTTGAAAGAACCCATCCTTATTTTGTACCACGTGATTTCTCCAGAGGACATTTCTGTGATATAATATGCTGGATATCCATCATTTTTCAGGTTTGTTATTGCTTTTTCGGCAAAGTTTTTGTTCTTAAGGGATTCGAGCTGAATTGACCACTCCCCCCTTGAGTCGGGCTTTTTTTTTAAAATAATTGCGTTGCCTTTTGGAGGTGATTTTGTTTTTCGGGTCTCGTCTTTTTCCTTTTTTATGAACGTGTAGATCCCGGTCACCGTTGGGCTGGGAGGCTGTCCGGACTTGTAAGCCCTTGCTTTAATTGTAGTTGTTTCTGTAACGAGAATTGGGGATGAAAAAATCGGGGAGGTGTCCGTGGGATCAGAGGTGTCCGTGGTATAGTGAATCGTTGTTTCTCCGGCTGAAGCGCTGATTCCAACCGAAATAGGATCCGTGAAAACATCCGGAGCAGGAGGTGAAAATACCGGTGTGGCCAGAGCCGGAGCATAAGTAACTCCTATGGAGTCACTGGCCAGTTTTCCGTTCTGACCCTCTGCAACAATGGTAATCGTATTCACACCTGCAGTTAAGGATACTTTGAACCTCCAATCTTTTAGAGTGCCCGTATTTTCAGCTCCTGTGTTACATGTCACACTTTTTAGTCCAATACCATTTACACCCATAGCCCGCCCGGAAACAATGATCCAGGATTCAGATGTGGTGGACTCCGCCACCGTTGCAGGCCGCTGAATTTTTACAACCGGCTTCGTACTATCCTGGACTGTGTATGCATAAGCACCGCTTTCGCTCCCATACCCATGAAAATCACGCGCCGTAACTTTGTAGTAAACAGTTCCCGTTTTCTGTGCCGGAATTGTCCCTGTATAATCAAGACCCGTGGAAGACATAGGAATCAAATTCCACGAATTTCCTGCATTTATTGAATAGCGCAAAAAAGCAGACTGAACACCCGATATGTCCGTAATATCCGCATGTACCGTAACCGGATCACTTGAAAGGGGCTTTGCTGCCGACAGGTAAGGTTCTTTAATCACAGGCCTGTCATATACAAATAGGGTAACCCCGTTAACAAGGTCAGATGAATTGCCTGTCTTATCAAAAGCATAAAAATCTACGGAATGTAATCCTTCGCCCGCTTTGAATGACTCCCACGAATTTCCAAACACCCCGTCCCCGCTCTTTTTATCTGAGTGTTCGCCATCATCATACAGCTGAAGCGTTTCTGACGTATTACCGTCCGGAAGCCGAATCCTGGCCGTCACTTTTGTAGTGTCGATACCTGAATCTTCATCATAAACACCAACCCATAATTTGAATTTTGTCCCTTTTAAACCCATGCCTGTATCAACATAGGGCTGTATGAGTACCGGTGGTATGGAATCGGCTATCCGCGTAACGGACATGGTATAAGACGCTTTGTTTTTTATTCGGTTCCGGGCCTGGACTGAAATTTGGTTCTGGCCCTCGACCAGAGAAACCGTTCGAGTAAAAAAGCCCTGGGACGAAAGGGACAATGAGGACGGCACGCTATCATTGACGGAGATGGTAGCTGACCGGATACCATGAGGATCTGCAATCTTTCCGGCGATTTTTACGGAATCGGATATATAGGAACTACCGCTTTGAGGAGTAGAAATCTGAATTTTCGGACCATTGAAATTGAAATCGTCAAACACGTATATTTGTCCCCCGGCCGCCAGCATAGAGCCGTCAGGCCTCCAACGAACATGGTGCACCGGATCTTTATTATAATATTCGATTCCATAAGTATCCGTATTACAAACAATCAAGCCATTATCGTGGCCCACAGCCAACCGGGAAGAATCACTGTTGTAATCCAGGGAATTGACGCCACCCAGTCCGGGAAGATCAAAACCGCTTTTGCTCCAGTTTGAAGTGTCGAAGGTATAAATCATACCGGTATCGCCGATAACGGATCCCACTGAAAGATATTTTCCATCGTGGCTCCATGCAAGGCACTTAAGTTTTCCCGTAGAAATGGACTCTACCTTCACAGTTCTTATGGGAGAATTGTTATCCGTATCCCATATCCTCAATTCTCCATACTTATCTACCGCAGCGAATTGAGACTCGTTAACCGGGTTAAACCTAAGTTCCTGGATTTCAGCACTATGACTGTAGGTCATCTTGAGTTTGCCTGACGTGGACCATTTTTGTATAACGTTTTGGTCCCGGATTGTATAAATGTGGTTATCCTGCCAGGCCAAAGATTTATCCGCTGATTTTGCCTCACTATCCAAAGGAATATCCCATACCATATCCACGCTTCCTCCGGGAACTGCTAAGATAGCAAGTTTATCTTTGCCTTTAAAAACGCCGGTTACCAGTTTTTCGCCGTCCGAGGAAAAGCAAAACGAATGATACCTGCCTGAACGTCTTTTTTTCGACCAAACCTTTGCCCAATCCGATATGCGGTATATGGACAATCCGGAACCATCTTCATGCCTGACCGCAAAATATCCGTTTGAGGACCATTCGCACCATTCGGTAGCTTTCTCCAACTTTTTCCACGGTAGAAACCGGGTTCCGTCATACCCTCCGTATACGAAAGTTCCGGATCCCGAAACGCCCGTCGGAATATGGGTTATCGTAACACTTACCTCTTTTGATTCTGATGATCCTACGGTAAAAACGCCGCTGGCCTCACCCCTATCATTTGTCTTGTGATCAGGTCCTTTTGTCCAGGCACACTCGTTAGACGGTTTTAAACGCCACTTAACGGCTTGGTTGGATGCAGGTTTTTTATCAGTAAAATTTTTTACATAAGACGTTACCTTAAAAGAATTATTGCCGGCCCGGTGAAATTCAAATGTTATACCCACAGCCGGTGAGGTGCAGGTTATGGGAATTGAATCAGAAAGACCGTAAGGAGAACGAGCGGTAATAACAGCATTGCCGCCGGAATTAGGGGTAAAGGTAATCTTTGCCTGCCCCTTGGTATCGGTAACCGCTTCGCCATTTGAAGGTGTAAAAAATCCCGGAAAGCCGGTACGAAATAGTATTGTTTTGCCGGGGAACGGCCTTCCTTTATTATCTTTTAAGGATGCTGAAATGGTAGCATGGTTGTTCTGTCCAATAGCAACGGTTTTGGGTTCAGCCTCCACAGCAAAATGAATGGTAGACGGTCTATTCACCATAAAGGAACCGTTCAGGGCCTCCTGCCATTTTCCTTCTGCATCTGCCGCCTTAACTTCATAATAGTGTGCCCCAATTTTCAAATCCGTAAGGCTGTGGTAGGAAAAAATTTTTGCCGCCAGTCGGTCTGCCGACGGCACTGCAAATTTATGCAGTTCTGTGCCGTCAACGAAAAGATTTACCGAGGCATACCGGTTGCTATCAACTCCTGAAAATACCGCCATGAAATTGTATACGTCATCAGGCATCCCGGATGATGGGATTACCCGGCTTATGGCCGGCGTTTTTAGAAAATCTTTTGAAAAACTAAAGTCCTTTATTATGATATCCGGTGCTTCTTGGGTTATGGCGATAACTTCGCTAATGTTTTGGTTGCTTTTAGGATTATGTGCATTGATGTTATAAATACCCGGCTGAGTGCGCCATAAGGAATATACCCCGTTAATATCGGTAGTCACCGTAAGATGTCCATCCATGGTCGTTACAACAGCATCGGAAATCGAGGTTCCGTCCGTCCCTTTTATCATGCCATACAGTGTTTTTGTACCCGGGAAGAATTTTTGGACAATTCTGGACTTATCGAATAATGTTAGATCCCGAACGCCCGGGTTGGCAATATCATCCATCCCGCCCAGAGAAATCATACCATCTTGACTTCCCTGAAAACAGTGCACCTGATTTTTGCACATAATTGAAGCATTATTTTTGCTGCATTCAGGCGATTGAACGCAGTCCGGTGTGTCTTGGTCAGGATATCCGCAAAAACCAAGGGCGTGGCCGATCTCATGCGCAGCGATTCTGACCACATCTCTTTGGGCCCGGCTGAAATCAATTTTGTCTTTATCCAATACAAAGAACCAAAGCTCTGTTTTGTCCTGCGCCTCCTCCTTTATATGAAAAAAGATTCTCGCTCTGTAATCGTTATCAGCATCAGCAGGGTTGCTTAATGCAGGATACTGACAGCTTGCATTGCAATTTTCAAATATAGTGAAACTATATGCTTCCGGGAGATATTCAGAAAATAGACCCATATCACCGTGTTCGTCCAGACATACCCTCCCGTCATGTGTCAAGACTTTGGGACCTTGTTTGTACCATCCTTCAAAAATTATATCCGCTTCTTTTGGGTTGCTTGCAGGAGCAAATACGATATTCCCGCCGGTTGCGTTTTCCCATATCTTACAGGCCATATCGACGGCTTCTTTTGCCGTAACCAGATCAGGATCTTTATCTGCACCCAAAGGGTTCTCTCCATGATAAAAACCATCTGAAAAAAAATACTTAAATTCAACAATGTCGTTTGCCATAGTAAAACCGGCATTAAGAAAAATAATCGTCAAAACGATCAATAACACGTGGGCTGTTTTTGACATGAGTATCCTCATATATGAACTTATACGTAAAACATTCGAATTAGGCGGGGTAAAAACCTTATTTAGGATTCACGAAAAAATAAGTGAGCATTTCGGCTTTTGCAATATCCGTTCTATTGACCATAGTTAAGCCGCTTTACCAGATATGAATCGTCATTTTCTGTAAGCTCCATGGAAAGATTGCCGTTATTTTCCCGCCATGTTCCTTCATGCAAAAGGTAGCGGGTGAAATATTTTCCCTGAATTTTAATGTTTCCTGTATCGGCCTGCAAAGAATAAGCAATCAACTCAATCCGGTAGTTAAACGATTGGATCTTTTCCAGGTTTTTTCGATATTTGGGCAGCATATCCTGAAAAGGAGTGTTGTTTTCAGTGGCATCAGGAGTAAAGAAGGTGGCAAATTTATCAAGATCTTTACTGGCATATGTCTGGCAATAGATGTTCAAAAAGGATTCCAACCGGTCTTTCCGGTCTTGTTGAGAAAGAATTTCTCCTTTGGATGCCAAAGTCTCTTTATCTTCTTCTTGTCCAATAGATGGCGTACTCTCCTCAACAGCGCCGGGACTTTCTGTTTTAAGCTCTTGAGGCAATGACGTGTCTGTTTCAGCGGTAAATAACGGCTCTTTAATATCCGATTCTTCTATTGTGGCACCTTCTTTGATTTCAGCTTCCGAAGCCTGCAAGTTCGGCACGCTGACGGATTCCTGTTTTTCAGGTTCAGGAAATGCATTAGGGAGATCCGGAGCAACTTTGGCAACAGCTTCCGGTTGCGCATCTTTATTAATTTCAGCCTCTTTAGCTTCAACTACAGCCGCTTCTGGTTTTTCGACGGCAGACTTTGCAATTAGTGGCGTGCCGATTGCAACGGCAGCAGCTTTTTCAGCGGCAGCCTTCTCAGCAGCGGCCTTCTTAGCGGCGGCCTTCTCAGCTGCGGCTTTCTCGGCAGCAGCCTTCTCAGCGGCAGCCTTCTCAGCGGCAGCCTTCTCAGCTGCGGCCTTCTCAGCGGCAGACGATTCAGTGGACCTGGGGTTCAAATTTTTCTGGTCGCCGGTATTATCAATTGGCACACGATCATGATACACGGACTGTGTTTCTGTTTTGGCCGGTTCCTTTTGAACCAAATATATGGGTTCACTATCTTTTTTACTGCTCTGATAATAAAAAAAACCGCCAATGATAAGTACTATCGCCAATCCGGCAATATATAGGGGGGCCATCCTGACAGGTTGCCGTTCGGGTCTTTGCTCAACCTCCGGTTTTATTTCTTCAACAGGTGTGTACGCGGTATCCTTACTTTCCTTATCCGGCATCAGGGGTTTAGCTGCGGATTTCTCTGACGTTTCAAGCGGTATGGCTTTTATCTCTTTTATATATTCGCCCAGCATTTTAATTTCGTTTATGACGCTGGTTCTTTGATGAAAACTCAGTTCATTTCGGCGCTTATCGAGTTCCTCGATCATTCTCTCCGCATATGCCAACCCTTTTTTGATCTGGTCTGCTTCATCCAGATCAGCATCAGGCATGCCGATCAATTCGACAATATGATCCTGAGAGTAACCGATGAGCACACAATGAAAAATCAGTTTTAATCGTGCACGATCATAACTGCTGTAAATACGACGGTTCAATTTAGTGATCCTGGGAGATATAAGCCCTTTTTCTTCGCAAAAACGGATATGACGTTTGCTAACGTCAAACTCTTTGGCAAGTTCAGATATTGCAAAATGTCTTTTTGCATTTTCCATTTTTATCACCAGTATGTTTAAGTTGTATTAACCGAAAATCTTTAAGTGCCCGGAGTTTGGTTTAGATTTATTTTTATAGCAAATAAATAACTGTACAGTCCAAAGTTCTTCTAACTTGTTGAAATTATTAGAACCATAAATTGGGTATCGTCATTCCCGCGAAAGCGGGAATCCAGAATATTATCAGTACCATATGAATTGTGGATTCCGGATCAAGTCCGGCATGACGTAAGAACTTTAGACTCTCAAGTAAATAAGAAGATTTCGTAAAAAGGTCGCTTCTCTGATTTTTTACGAGATTATCAAACGAAATTTAGTATAAAACAAATAAGTTTGCATGTCAAAATAAAATGAGCTATACAATTTCCGATTTCGAAACCGTCGAGATCAGTATCCTGTGCAACTTGAAATCTTATTCTTATGAAGCCTATCTATATCATTCTAATATTGTTTGTCTCTTCTTTTTTCTGGGCATGCGGACCCAGACCCATGCCCCTGCCCGAACCTGTAGAATTTCATCCGGGAGACGATTTTTTTTCAAGGGCTGAAAAGATGTTTCAACGAAAAGAATATGGTAATGCCCTTGAAATTTATGACAAATATCTTGCACGTTTTCCTGATGGGTACCGGGCCGCCCAAGCTTTAATGAAAAAAGGATTGATCCATACAGCGTTAGGGGAATATGGTAAATCCCGCACAATCTATAACCGCCTGATTGCTAAATATCCTTCCAGCCCTGTTGTTTCGGATGCCAGAGTTGAAATTCTTGTAACCTTCTTTAACCAGGGTAAATACAACCAAGTAATCACCCATGCGGCCCACGTCCTGGAAGAGAGTTTTTTTAGGGTTCACATTCTCAGAACATACACTCTTGTCGGTGATTCGTATATGGCCATGGGTTCTCCGGCCAAGGCCTTAAATTATTATCTTATGGCATATACAAAAACCAAAAAGCATGAAAAAGAAAAGATAATCTTTAAAATAGAATCTGCCGCCAGGGAGGTTGATCCGGCAATTATAATTTCCCTTTTTATACGCCGTAAAGATGAGCTGCCTGTAGAGGATCTCATTTACCGGATGGGACTTAGCAAAGCGGAGTGGAGAAAATACGAGGATACGGTTATCCTGTTATCAGAGTTTATCAAAAGATTTCCGAAAAACGAAAATGTGCAATCGGCAAAAAAATTAATCCAAGATATCAATGAAAAATTTACCTTTAAACATAATATCTTAGGATGTTTACTCCCCCTAAGCGGCCCTTACACAAGTTACGGCAACAAAATATTGAAGTGTATTGAAATGGCCTTGGATCAGTTTAATTCCCAGAACAGTCGTTCTTTAATAAAATTGATTGTAAAAGACACAGAATCTGATCCTGAAAAAGCTGTTCTGGCTGTAAATGAATTGTCCGAAGAACGGGTTGGGGCTATTCTCGGACCTGTAACGACTCATGAAGCCGCGGCGTTGGAAGCCCAGGAAAAAAGGATACCAATAATTACTCTGGGCCAGAAAGAAAATATTGCAACGATAGGAGACTATGTTTTCAGGAATTTCATTACCCCTGAAATGCAGGTCCAGGCAATAGTATCTTATGCGACCCAAGTTCTTGAAATAAATCGTTTCGCCATTCTTTATCCTGATGACAAATATGGTGCAGCCTTTATGGGTCTGTTCCAGGATGAAGTTGAAGCTTATGGAGGAGAAGTTATCAGGGCTGAACCCTATCACCCTGACCAAACAGATTTCGCCGAACCCATAAAAAAACTTGCGCAAACCCAAACCAAGCTTCCTGAACAACCTGAAGAAAAAACTGAAAATTCAAATCCTGAGCCTGCTCTTGATTTCGAGGCCATCTTTATTCCTGACGGCCCGACCACATCAGGACTCCTAATACCCCAGCTTGCTTTTTATGATGTTGTGGGTGTGCATCTTTTCGGAACCAACCTGTGGCATTCCGACCGCCTAATCGAAATGGCGAAACAATTTATTCAGGGTGCTATAATGGCCGATGGTTTTTTTGCCGGAAGTAATTCACAAAAAGTAAAGGATTTTGTAGAAATGTTTGAGGAAACTTTCGATGAAAAACCCGGATTTATTGAAGCGGTGGCTTATGATACGGCGATGATATTGTTTGACCTGGTCAGCCGAAATGATATTCAATCCAGAAGTGAAATAAAAAATGAAATAATGAACCTTCAAGACTTTCAGGGAGTAACAGGGACAACTTCCTTTGATAATACCGGCAATGCCCATAAAAAACTTTATCTATTACAAATAAAAGGTGATAAATTTATAGAGCTGGAGAACAATTCATGAAAGATAAAAGAGGGCTTTATTATTATCCTTTTCCTCAAAACAAACGGGTTCGCATGTATGTGCGGAAACAAGCGGATAGCATTGAATTCCGGTTATGGAATCAAGACGATCCCAAGCTCTGGAAGGAGCACGGATGGTTATCCTACGACGCCATATTGCAAGCGACGGATATGCATAAAGGAGGAGATTTTAAACCCAAGCAGGCCTATGACATCAAAATTGCGAACGCGTTGATAAAAGATCAGCCGTGATGGAACTTAGGGTTAATCTGAATTTTGCATCATTACAACTTATCCAGCAAATCACAAAGCAGCCGGACGCCAAAGCCTGTGCCGCCGGGACCGCAGTATGCAGATTCCTTTTTGGCGTAAGCCGGACCTGCGATATCGATATGGGCCCAGCGGGTATCTTTAACAAATTCCGAGAGGAACAGCGCAGCAGTGATCGCGCCACCATAACGGGTGCTGCCCACATTATTCAGATCAGCGAAATCGCTTTTAAAAAGTTCTTTATACTCTTCAGTCAGCGGCAGACGCCAACAGCGTTCATGGGTCTTCTGGCCGGACAAAATAATATCTTCCGCCAATTTATCATCAAAAGAAAAAGTTCCGGCGATCTTTTCGCCCAGAGCCACAACACAGGCTCCGGTCAGCGTGGCCATGTCAATGAGGGTCTGGGGTTTATATTTTTCAATTCCGTAAGAGATGGCATCAATTAATATCAGTCTGCCCTCGGCATCGGTATTCCCTATTTCCACGGTTTTTCCATCATAGGTTTTGATAATGTCTCCCGGGCGGAAAGCATTTCCTGACGGCATATTTTCTACAATAGGAAGGATGCCGATAACTCTAAATCCGGATTTAAGCTTTGCTGCGGTGATCAGTGTGGCGGCAACTGCGGCCGCACCGGACATATCCAACTTCATTTCTTCCATACCTGACGAAGGCTTCAGGTTGATACCGCCCGAGTCGAACGTTACGCCTTTTCCCACCAGTGCAACTGCTTTTTTAGACCCCTTTGGATTATGTTCCAGAATTACCATTCTGGGCTTGCTCCGGCTTCCGGCCGCAACTGCCATTATTGCGCCGAATTTTTTCTGTTTCAACTCTTTTTCACCCAACACGGTTACCTTGAGATTCTCTTTTCTGGCCAGCGTAACAATAGACCTGGCAAAACGTTCGGGTCTTTTGTCGTTAGACGGCGTATTGACCCACTCTCTTGCAAGAATAGTCCCCTGGCAAATAGTGTGAACTCGTGACGACAACCGGCTGTACTTTCTGGTTTCATCAGGTTTGACAAGAAAATCGATCTTTTTAACCGGGGTATGTTTTTTTTCTTTTTTGTATCTATCAAAAATATGATTCCCTAAATAGGCGCCTTCCAGCATTGCCTCAAGCAGAGACGTCATTTCCATATTGATTTTTTTTGCCACAGGAACAGCTATCAAAACATTCGAAAGTTTTTTCTTGATCAATGCCTTTACTGCGTTGCCGGTCGCGGCACGCATTGCCTCCCTGTCGATTTTTTCAAGTTTTCCAAGCCCTATAAAGATCACCCTCTCAGCTTTAACTTCGGTCAGGTCGTAAAAGGTAACCTCATCATTTTTATCACCCTTGAACTCCTTAAATTTCTTTGCTTTTCTTATAAGAGACATTATAATTTCGTCGTCAAAAACAGTTTTATCCTCACAAACAGGAATAACCAGTGATGCCACTTTTTCTTTTTTAAGGTCAACCGACTTTAAATGTATCATGCTTCTCCTTTCAGACAGAACCGGATTTTTTACTGTAAATTTTCCTGTCTGATATTATATACTTAAATCTTACTGTCAATGAGAATATCTGTTTAATACGATTATCACATCAACTGTCCTGGCTATTTTATAATTGATGATCCGTCAACATTTTCCGGCGCCGGATTATCTTGACATTATAAACGGTTGTTTATATCTATCAAACAGAAATTTTATTTTATAACCGCTTAATCAAAGGTCTTAAAAAAAATGGAGGTACAACATGGCAGGAATCAACAAAGTAATCCTGGTCGGCCGTTTGGGGAGTGACCCTGAAGTTCGTTATACACCAGACGGAACTGCCGTTGCCAATTTCAGCATCGCAACGTCTGACGAATGGACGGATAAAGCAACGAACGAAAAGAAAGAGCGCACCGAATGGCATCGCATCGTTGTTTGGCGCAGACTGGGTGAAATATGCGGCGAATATCTTTCAAAGGGGAGGCAGGTTTACATAGAAGGCAAGCTACAGACCCGGTCGTGGGAAAAAGACGGCGTTACCCGATACACCACCGAAATTATTGCATCTGACGTACAGTTTCTCGGGACCAGAGATTCCGCCGATACATACAGACCCCCTACTCCGGAATCCTCGGCCCCGTCACTTCCGGACAAACAGGATGACGATATCCCGTTTTAGTATCTTAGTCCTTAAACGCTGATTTCTTGTGTTTTTATGTCAAAAAATCAAATGAGTTGCCCTGTTAAACAGTAACATCTCAATAAATTATGGGGCCTACTGTTTATGGTGGCAGGTGGAAGCAATTGAACCCCACACAATCCTGTCGGCCTCGGAAATCGAAGAAAAGCACGTTTTGTCATTTTGGGATTCTCTTATTATAGCGACAGCGTCTCAGTCAAAAGCCGGGAAGATCCTTACAGAAGACCTGAATCACGGTCAGATTATCGAAGGCGTTCTAATTGAAAACCCTTTCTTGTAGTATATGGTAACCCTGCGCTTCAGCGGCGCGGTTTTACTCGTCCGCCTGAAAGAGCATTGTTATGCTCTGTTTTTATCATCCGGGAGTTCTAATAATCGGACATCTTCAAGATCCACAGTTCTACCTGCTGCTTTTTTTGAGGCAATCAAATCCTCCAAACAAACAATGTAGAACTGTTGCCCCTGATAATTCATGGTTTTTTTTACGTTCCCACGCATCCTTAAAAATAATCCCTGGAGTTTTTATTTGTACATCTATACGCACTATGTCTTTAAAGATGGTTATTTCGTTGGAGAGAATTTCATCAACGTTGATAAGTGATGCCGTACCCAGACCAGCACCTAAAAGGGCATCTAACAGGTGGCGGGCATTCTCTTGGGTGTCTTCAATCAGGATGTCTAAATCAAAGGTAGCTCTGGGGACACCGTACAAAACGGTTGCGATACCTCCTATAACCAGGTACTTTACATCATATTTCTGAAAGGACTCGAATACGTCCTTTAATCGGTTGAGCATCTTTTTTTTCCAAAATACCGGGATTCAAAGACAAGGCTAAGTCAGTAAAACTGCACAGTAAATCCATCCTTTCCGATAGGGATAGAGACCGGAACCATTCGACCTTAGCTTCAATGGTTTCATCAGAACGATTATGGGAGATTTTTTCATTCATGTTCAAAACTTACTATATTTTATTCGATTTTTCAATGTATAACCAACAAACCCCGCAGTTAGCGCAATTTGCCTTTTATTAATGGGTGTTTAATGATGGAGCATGATCACAAAAGGGAGGTGGTATCATGCTCCATCGGTATTGCAGCCAGTTTCTTGCATACTGTCAGTTGGCCGATTTCTCGGTGCGTTCCATCCAGGCTTTAACCATCAGGCTCAACGAATTAGCAAACTTTCTAAAAACACAAAAAATTCGGTCTGTTAAAAGGGTTCGCTATCGGCATCTAATCGATTTTACAGCCGACTACAATGCCCCCTCAATTCATGTCACAATATCTCGGGTCTGGACCCTAAGGCAATTTTACCATTTTTTGACGCTTCACCGGGTCATGCCTGAAAATATCGCCACCGGTATACCATATCCAAAAATCGAAAAAACGGTGCCACGGTTTCTCACACAAGAGGAATATAAGCTTTTAATTCGCCACTTCACTACCCGGGCAGATTCATCTATGGGACTAAGAAACCTTGTCATCATCGTGCTACATATAACCACAAATAAAGGTTTTGTTGAAATAATAACTTGCTGATATTATGCTTAAAATTGTTTTAATTCACTATTCAAGCTTTGATATCATTCCTCTACACTATCTTCGTAAATCGGGGTCGGGCCACGCTATCTTACTAATATTTATGGATTATCGATCCAAAAATAGGTGTTTTTTGCTCTTAACTCGTTATTTTCAGGGGTAAAATCACTATTGTAAGGAACCTGTGCTTCACGAAGATGATATAATCCTCCCGACCCCCCAACCTTTCGGCCCTTTGCCCGAATGCCGAGTTTCTCTTTGATGTTCTCTACAAAACTCTTATTTCCAACCCCAGTTAAATAGAGAAATGCATTTAACGGGGCAGGCACCGATGCGTCATTTATCCTGTTAAATGCGGAGCATATTTAACCGGGATGTGCCATACGTG
>JBARSG010000263.1:0-5273 GCA_049644625.1 Desulfobacterales bacterium
TGAGGATTTTCGTTCAAGATCAAGGCATGCGAAAAAAATAACCACAGGCATATATTTGATATTCCGAGGATTATTTTTTGAGCATAACGCAGAGATTGTGCGAAAAGACCATTAATCAACAGACTCATTTATTCTTTCCTGTTCAAGGCTTGAAATCTTTTTTCTATCCAGTGAAAGGGCAGCTCCCCGCCTTCCAGTAAAAAAGTATGGAACTGTTCACTGCCCATCTGATTTTCGTAGGCTTTTTTCAATCTCATAATCTCATAACGTCCCAGACTGTAACATAATTGATATCCGGGATTCAATCTAAAACGATATATCTGCCTTTCGGCCTCTTCCCGGCTGAACCCGGCGGTCGTTAAAAGTTTTACAGCATCCGCGAAGGTAAGGAAACCCGCATGGAGACCCACATCAATCTGGCATCGAGCGGATCGCCAGAGCCTGCGCTTGTAATCAACCAGATATTCCATGGGATTTTGCACATAGCCTTGCTCGGTCAAAAGTGACTCGGCATAATACGCCCATCCTTCGTAAAAAAGAGGTGACTCGATCTGACGTCGTACGGGATTTTCCAATCTTCTCCGAATCGAATCGAGCAAATGGTGCCCGGGAATTGTTTCATGTGCTGTCAGAAATTTGTACTCCCGGTGGAGCCGCTTTCTGAGAAGGTCGTCCTCATGGCCACTGCTCTCGTGCCGTGGGAGGCGAGTGGTAATGTAAAAAAAACTCTTCTCCCTGGCATCTGAGCTGAAGGCTGCTCCGAAAGAAGCCGCGCTTCGAACCGATTTCAGATAGTACGGCGTTGCGGTAATTTCGAGGGATGCACAAAGATCTTCTTCTCTAAAACCGTGACTGCGGAAAAACCGTCGCAAGAGTTCTGTTTCACGCCGGTAGAGTGCAAATGTATCGATTTTTCCTATGTCGGGACAAAAATCATGGTACAGATCCTGCCACGATTTGCGTTGGTCGATCTTTGACTGTAATTTTTCCAGTTGTTTGAGACTTTCCCGCCACTCATCCACGGCAATCTGAAAAACCTCATGCAAACTGAGAACAGACAAAAAATGGTCTTTTAAGCTGGCTTCAAGGGACGGTATTGCAAACCGATGATCCGGAACCGGAGGATTGGCGTCCAGATATTTGTCAAAATCGTTAAGAGCGGTCAGTGCTTTTTGAAAGTCCCTTGAAAAAAAACCTGGGTATTGCTTGCAAAATCCATCCACGGTTTTTACAAAGTATTGCTTACCGTCATGGAGCATGGCCCGGGCGGCCTGGTGATAAGTCTCCGGAACGCCGTCAATATTGTCCACTGCCTGATTCAAGAGTCTGGGGACAGCGGATATGCGATTAAGCGTTCTATGTATCCGTTCCCGGCTATCGGCGGCCGGTTTGTTCAGGGCATGATCGATTCCTATGAAAACAATCTTCAAGTACAGCAACGGATTATGGCGCCAGGACTTATTCTGTTCCAGCTCGATCAAAATTCCCGCAACATTGGCCGTTAACAAGTCAAGATCGATACGCTTTTCAAGGTCCTTTTCACCGGCGGTTAAAAGGTTTAACTCCTGCTTGAATGATCTCAATTGGCCCACGCATTCGTTAATTGCGATAGCCCCCAAGTCGTCCATCCTGTCGTAATATTCGGCGGCGGCCTCGGCCCGGGGTAAAAAATGGAATTCATCGCTGGCGCACATCACCGGAAATCGTCCGGCCAGGTCATCAAAGTAGCGCAGAGCAAGCTGGATATAGGGTGCTTTCATGATGTGATGTTGGGGTCATCGCTCATCAATAGGAATATATCGCGTCTTTTTAGGACCCGTATAAATCTGGCGGGGTCGACCGAGTTTCCATTTAGGATCGTCGGCGCACTCTTTCCACTGGGCTATCCATCCCGCCAACCTTCCGATGGCGAACATGACCGTAAACATGTTGGTGGGAATTCCCATGGCACGCAGTATGATGCCGCTGTAAAAATCCACGTTGGGATACAAATTATATTCGATGAAATACTCATCTTGCAAGGCCGCTACCTCGAGTTCCTGTGCGATGTCGAGCAACGGATCGTTAATGTTGAGTTTTTTAAGAACCTTATCGCATATCTTTTTTATGATTTTGGCACGGGGGTCATACGCCTTGTAGACTCTGTGTCCAAAACCCATGAGCCGAAAAGGGTCTTTTTTGTCTTTGGCTCTTTGAATCGCCCGATGATAATTACCGCCGTCTTTTTGAATTTCGGTGAGCATTTCGATTACGGCCTGGTTGGCGCCGCCGTGCAAGGGGCCCCAGAGCGCTGCAATGCCGGCAGAAATCGCGGCATAAAGGTTCACCCTTCCGCTTCCCACAAGCCGAACCGCCGAAGTAGAACAGTTCTGCTCATGGTCTGCATGAAGAATCCAGAAAGTATTTAATGCTTTGACCAGGTCTTCATCAATGTCATAATGCTTGACCGGCGTGTCAAACATCATGTTCAGAAAATTGGCGCAGTAGGAAAGATCCGGCCGGGGGTAAACCACCTTATGACCTCTGGATATTTTATAAGACATGGCTGCCATGGTTCTGACTTTGGAAAGCAGACGGGTAACCGTAATGTTTATTTCCTCTTCGATGATCTGGAGTTCGGGGTAAAAGCTTCTTAAAGCGTTTACCATGCCTGAAAGGATTCCCATGGGGTGGGATGCCCTGGGAAAGTTCTGATAAAAAATCTGCATATCCTCATGTACCAGAGAATGGTCATTGAAAAGAATCGAAACACGGTTGAGTTCATCCCTTGTAGGAAGCCTTCCGTTGATTAATAGATAGGCTGTCTCAATAAAACTCGAATGCTCGGCCAGCTCTTCAACCGGAATACCGCGATAACGCAAAATTCCCTTTTCACCGTCCATGAAAGTGATGGAACTGATGCAACTACCGGTATTGGCGTATCCCGGATCCAGTGTAATCAAACCTGTCTTCTGGCGAAGATTTGATATGTCGATGGCCTTTTCCCCTTCAGAACCGACTACAATCGGGAATTCATATGTTTTTCCTTCAAATTCAATCTTGGCATATTTGGTCATGATTCATCCTTATGTATGGGTCGGTTAAAAAACTTATATATATCTGAATATTGTTCTAGGGTCAAGCTACGAGGTTAAATATTTGAAAGTATAGTTTACTTGGATGCGGGGCTGTGGTAAATATAAATAACGTTCCAGGGTAATTAAACTCCTATCCCTAAAATAATAAGGAGACATCATGTCTTTTAAAGAAAATCTTTTACAGAAGATAAACATCGATAAAATGGCAAAACAGGTTATGGCTTCAATCGGTCCTGTGGAGAGTGGCCGCAAGGTTGACAAGAAAATCATGCGCAGCCTTCTGGAAATGGCTTCCTATACATATAAAAGAAAACGTGACCTTGATCTTTTTATCGAGGATGTTGATGCCGAAAAAACCAGGATTCTGGTTCTGGACAATGATCTTGCTATTTACAATACTTCCGTTTATGACGTGGCGATGCGTAAAACCCCTACGGTTAAGGAAATGATGAACCCATTTAATGTTATCAAGATATTAAAGGATACCGATGTCGTCATCAGTAAAAAAGAGGAATCTGTAAAGACAATTCAAAAAGAATGTATCGACCGTTTGGATCTTTCCTACGATGAATCCGACCTCGATGAAATAGTACAGGACGGCACGGCATCCCTGGAAAGAGAATATGCAGACGGGGTTATTGAATCTATGGATCTTTTTGCCGAAATTCTGGGTTACACTGCGCCGCCAAAACCCTTCAGGGTCGCTCACCATAAAATTGTCGGGGCATTAGCCCAAAAACAAAGCGGGGAGATTTTTTTCGGTCCCATGGTCCTTTACAGCATCATTCATAACTCTTTGAAATTGATCGAACAACAGACAGGAAGTTTTGACAGAGAAAAAATAGAATTTATTCAAGAGGTTGCATCAGGAAAGGAACAGGCTTCTTCCGAAGGATCTTTGGTTTTTCAATATCTCAAAAAAACGGCCTTGTTACAGAGCCGTGTTCTTTAACTGATAAAAAAATCCTCTTTTTTGTTTCACCATTTTTATCTTTCCGTCTGCTTCCAGGACATCCAGATATTTGTTCACTTCATTAATCTGCAACCCTAAAATTTCAGACAGGTCTTTTAACGTACACGGGCGCCTGGCAATGGTTCCCAAAATGGCAGATTCAGTGTCTGTGCGATAAGAAAGAAGCTCCTTTCGCTCAGACACATCAGCGATTATGGAAACATTTTTAAGTTGCCAGAAATTTATAATATGTTCAAGTTCCTGCCGGGTGGCTGCACGAAGGGTTGAGACCGGTCCGGGCCTGTCGAGGGTGTTAAGCTGAACCTGGTCAGGTCCGATTTTTTCAATGGCCTGTTTTAAAGCGGTTAATTCATGCTCGGTATCATTCATGCCGGGCACTATAAAGATTTCCAGCCAAATTTGCCCGCTGTATTCTTTGCGGAACCTAACTAACCCTTCAATAATTGTATCAATTTCTAACCGAGAATATGGGCGGTTTATCTTCCTGAATATTTTTTCCGTTGCGGCGTCCAGTGAAGGTATTACCACCGCAGCATCCTTAATATCTTCCCGAACCTGTTTTATAGAAAATAAGGTGCCATTTGTCAGTACGGCCACGGGAATAACATGGATATGATTTCTGATAAAATGTAACACGTCCCCGATGTTTGAATTTAAAGTCGGTTCACCTGAACCGGAAAAGGTAATATAGTCCGGTCTTGGATTATTGGCAAAATAGTCAGTAAGTTCTTCTTTAACCGCGCGTAACGGCACATAGTTTTTGCGCTCTACTGTCAAATCGGTTGTTCGCCCGCATTCACAGTAGATGCAATTTAATGTGCATGTTTTCAGTGGAACCAAGTCAACGCCAAGGGAAATCCCCAACCGTCGTGAAGGAACCGGACCGAAAAGGTGATTATATTTCATTGTTTCCTCGTTAATCTTAGCCTGGATAAAATTTTGAGTACTTTCCACGACGATATCCCCTGTGGTTAAATCCGTTAAAGGTGCCGCCGCATGTTTTTATCAATTTATTGTCAATCTTTATTTAAATTTATTGTCAACCACATGATTGATGATCGGTTTGAGAGTAGGGCTGATGTTTTCGATTTTTATGATTTTATCAGGATGTGCTTTTTTAAAAACCCGAAATATTTCATCAGCAAATCCTTGCCCGATCGTTTTGACTCCGTCAAAATCGAGAATGATTTCTTTGAATTTTTCCAGCCCATAAAGCAATCTTT